>CBDTVC010000690.1:0-2297 GCA_965363925.1 uncultured bacterium
CTTGAATGGTTCGTATTCCGTTCGCTTCAAGCCATTTTTGCTTGTCCGGGGAGGAGAACCGTGAAACGGCAACCACTTTCTCCGAATTCCCTGCGGCATCGAACGCGCGCTTGGCCAATAGGCAAAGCGTCGGACCCATCTTACCGGCTGCTCCCAGGACAATAAGTGGACCTTTGAGAGTAGAGACGTAGTCGATCAGTTCTGGCGATGGAATGCTTAGGACATTGTCCAACTGATCGATATTCGAAATTCGTTCCGGGAATTCCATAAACGTACGATTGTCAATTTGGTGGGTGCGATGTGGAACGGGTTGCCAAAATACAAAGCGAGTGTCTTAGCTTCTGGTAGCTTAGTAAACATCAAACAACGAAACGAATCTCGGTCCACTATGGAAATGACGGCGTCGCTTCGGAGCCGGCTGAAGGCCGGATGTGTAATTCCGGCGCATCCACTCGCGCTTACCGAAAATGGGACACTTTCTGAACGTCATCAAAAGGCATTGACCCGATACTACGCAGCATCTGGAGCTGGCGGTGTGGCGGTTGGTGTACACACGACTCAATTCGAGATCCGCGATGTCGGTTTGTATCGTCCCGTGCTCGAGTTGGCTTCTGAAGTCTTGTCGTCGAATTCGGAGCATTCGGATGCGCTGATCAAGGTGGCAGGATTAGTGGGGTCAACGAAGCAGGCTGTTAGTGAGGCCGAAATTGCCAGAGAGTTGGGATACGACGTTGGCCTTCTTTCGCTGTCGGCGTTTCAAGGGCAGTCCGATGATGTGTTGATTGAGCATTGTCGAATTGTTGCGGAAGAGATACCGTTGTTTGGTTTCTATCTGCAGCCTGCTGTTGGTGGGCGCGCACTCAGTTTCGACTTCTGGTGCCGCTTCATGGAGATATCCAACGTTGTTGCGGTAAAGGTGTCACCGTTCAATCGCTATCAAACGATTGACGTGGTTCGAGCGCTGGCGCAGTCGGGTAGGGCTGATGAGATCTCGCTTTATACGGGAAATGACGATAGTATTCTGGTAGATCTTTTAACGGAGTACAGTTTTTCGGAGAGTGGAACGTTGACGACGGTGGGGATCGACGGGGGGCTTCTTGGTCACTGGTCTTATTGGACAAGGCGCGCGGTAGAACAACTTGAACGCTGCAAGCAGGCGAAGCGAGCTCAATCCATTTCTTCCGACCTACTTACGCTCGCGGGTCAGGTTACAGATTCAAATGCAGCGGTCTTTGACGCCGAGAACAAATACCATGGATGCGTACCTGGAATCAACTACGTTCTTTTTCGGCAGGGGTTGTTGCCGTCGATTCGTTGCCTGAATAAAGATGAAGGGTTGTCGGATGGGCAGATTGACGAGATTGACCGCGTGATTCGAGCGTATCCGCACCTGATCGACGATGAGTTTGTTGCCGCCAACATCGATGATTGGTTGAGATAGGCAGACGTGTGATCGTCTGGCTCGTTCACTCATCCGATCCGTGCCGTCGCTACTGCAATCTCCCGCTTCTCGTTTTCGTCCACCGCCGTGTAAAAATGATAATGCGTCGACTCCGTGCGAAAAACAAAAGGCTTGCCGGCATGCAAGGAATCAAACGACCCCGGCGCACCTAACAGAAGTATGGGATTGTTCTCGTACGGCTTCCATCCTAAAGGGAACTCGCGATCGGACGTGTACATCAAGCCGTCTTGAGTATGGATATTGTCCCAACTATAGAATGCCATCCACCACGTATCGCCGACCTTGAAAACCGATGGGTCGCCGGCACGCCCCGATGAATCCCAGCGACCACTGACGCGACTTCCCGTGACGATCGGGCAGTGATCGTCATGAACCGACCACGAGACGAGGTCCGTCGACGTCGCGTACCCGATGAACTCTTCGTGATAACTGTCGAGTTCACCAGACGCGTTAAAGAAACAATAGAAAACGTCGCCGACCCGTATCACATTCGGATGCCAAATAGCCGTGCTTCGCCATCTGTTGGTTAGTTCGTCTTTTGTAGGCGCAATGATCGGATTCAACCCATTACGGGTCCAATTGTAAAGGTCTCGCGACGTTGCACTGTTTAGCGATTTCAGCCCCCCTTCGTAGCCTTCTCCGGTCACGCCAAAATAAAACAGGGTGTACTCAGCACGCCCACTCAGCGAAGGCGGGAGCATGAACGGCCCAGACGCCCCGTGGGAATCGACACTACCTGGTTGGTCACCGGCACCGAAAATTGGTGAACGGGGATCGCGGTTCCAGGTAAGCAGATCACGGCTCCATGCAAGCCCGATTTGTGGTTGCGTGACCG
>CBDTVC010000691.1:0-2295 GCA_965363925.1 uncultured bacterium
CGGAATTAACGTACGAGTAGTCAGTGCTGTTGGACCGACTATCTGCATGAACGGCGTGCACACTTGACCAATCGGCGCCTGCGTGCCTGCGCTCAATTTCAAAATGACTGATTTGGCTTTCACGACCAACAGCCCACCGAACAGTCGCGTTAGGGCCGTCAACCAGAATACTGGCGGACTCAATCTTGATTGGCAGTTCGGTGTCGCAAACAATATTGTACATAACCTGCGACGATTGATTAAGCACAGGTAGTTCATAGAGGGCAGCGTTGTCATTGAAAAACGACACGTGGCCGGTACTCTCGGAAATTGGAAACAGTTGACTCTCCAACCCAACGCTGACAGCCTGATTGTGCAAACTCAGACTTCCTTCAAGATACACCTCTAAGCCACTAAGAAGAACTTGTAGCCCGGAGTCGTATCGAACAATCGGATCCATATCGTCATGTGCACTGAACAATACGGGATCGGCAGCATCCACAAAGCTTGCCCGTGCCAGGGAACCAGAGTAGCTCAACACGCCCCGAACCGCCTCCGAGTGCTGGAGATTTGTGCTGCTCTCGCCTTGCCAGCCGCCGTTGTTCGCTATTAGCGTCTCGAGATACGCCGGTGTAGTGTCATTCGCCCCCCACATCCCCGCGAGCAAGGCGATGGTCGCGCCAGCGGATGTCCCGCCAATGAACACGAAATTTGAATCCGCACGATAAAGATCTGGACCTGCGGCGTCCTCGGCAAAGAAACGGATTGCCGCCAGCATATCGCTTCTCGCTTTGACGGCACCATCAAAAAAGGTCAATGTGTCGGTATACGCAGGATCGGTCAGTCGGTAATCAATAGCAGCCACAAGGTAACCGCGCTTGGCAAATGCCGATGCCTGATCAGCGATATCGGCGCGTGTACCGGACAGGAAGCCTCCGCCAGGCGCGAGAATAATAAGAGCTCGCTTTTGAGCAGTATCACCCGCAGGTTCGTAAAGGTCAAATAGTAGGTTCTGCGGACCACCAGTCTGTGGCGTAGCAAGACCGTATTGAATACCGTTTACGATCGTGACGTTTGTGGTGATTTCGTTGAGATATCGGTCGCCACCGCAAGAAATGTGCTGCGCAGACACGGGACCCGCAGCAAACAAAAACAATATCGCCAGAACGGCAACGTGGCATTTTAGCAACTTCTCGATTGCTATTGGTAGCAGTGCGGAAGTCCGTGCAGATATCGCAACGCATGCCTTCGGCAGAATATCAGCCGCGGCCTTGCGATGTCGCCGATTCTCTTGCACAATTATCTCCAATGTCTCGAATTAGTAGGTGTATACCGTTTACGGACACCGGCCCGGCGTTCTGTCCCACAACGCAATCGGGTACTTGCAAATTGCCTGCCGCGGGCAAAGGTATGCACAAACCAAGTGAACGGCGTTGCATTCATCACCAATACCGGCCATGATTGTGGACGACAACGATACAATTGCTCCGGTCAGAGCTAGCCTCAACGATGCGCCGACAAGCCAAGCTAGGACCGCTTGCAACCGACAACAAATCCAGACTCGAAATTCGGAGCATGGCCACTCGTCCGGGACCCAACCACGTGTCAGCAAGGCACCTTGGAACTCTAAAAGAACCGATTACCCACGCTTTCCCGGAAATTACCGCGGACCTCGAGCTGACCAATCCCAACACCATAAGGAGTCGCCGCTCCTATGAGCTCACGCCCGCGCCATCGGAATCGCTTTCTAATGGAAGCCGCTGGAGCGTATACAGTTTCGCGAATAGCCCGCCATTATCCATAAGCTCTTGAAAAGAACCAGCTTCCGACACCCGTCCTTTCTCGATGACGATAATGTGATCTGCCGTCTCAATTGAAGACAGACGATGCGCCACAATGAGTCTCGTACAAGCACCCGGCAGTGAGAAAACCGCCTTTTGTACTACGTTCTCAGAAATGCTATCAAGGGCATTCGTCGCCTCGTCGAGGACAAGTAGAGTCGGGTTTCGGACGAATGCGCGTGCAAGTGCCAGTCGCTGTCGCTGACCTCCCGACAATGCCCTGGGCAATCGCCTGGTCAGTTCAGTCAGCCCCAGTGTCTGTGCCGCTTTGGCCACCCGCGACGTTCGCTCCTCCGCCGGATCACGTCGGATCTCCATGGAAAACCCCATGTTCCGCGCGACATCCATGTGCGGGTAGAGCGCATAGGACTGAAATACCATGGCGATGTCGCGATCTCGCGGGCGCACATCATTCATCCGTTCATCGTCGATTATGAAATCACCGCCCGTGATGGGTTCCAGACCCGCAATCATC
>CBDTVC010000692.1:0-2290 GCA_965363925.1 uncultured bacterium
GGTTATGAGGTTACGCGTAATGATCCCGCGAGCTCGTCCGTCGATCACAACGAGATCCAACATCTCCCGGCGGGAGAACTGTTCGATGTTGCCAAGGCCGATCTGCTTGGACATTGCTTGATAAGCACCAAGCAGTAGTTGCTGACCGGTTTGACCGCGGGCGTAGAACGTCCGTGAAACCTGGGCGCCACCAAACGAGCGATTTGCCAGCAAGCCGCCATATTCACGCGCAAACGGAACGCCTTGAGCTACGCATTGATCAATGATGTTGTTTGAAATTTGCGCCAGCCGGTAAACGTTCGCTTCGCGAGAACGGTAGTCCCCACCCTTGATCGTGTCATAAAAGAGGCGCCACACGTTGTCGCCGTCGTTTGGGTAATTCTTGGCGGCGTTGATTCCACCCTGTGCGGCAATACTGTGTGCTCGGCGGGGAGAGTCCTGGATACAGAAACTCTTCACGTTGTACCCGAGCTCAGCAAGGGTGGCGGCTGCTGAGCCACCTGCGAGACCGGTGCCTACACAAAGCACCGTGTACTTTCGCTTGTTTGCCGGGTTGACCAGTTTTGCTGTGTTCTTGAAGTTGTCCCACTTGTCGACCAATGGGCCGTCTGGGACTCTGGAATCTAATTTCATCTAGGCGCCTCCACCGAAATAAATGGCGAGGGGAAGAATGATGAAGCCGAGCGCGATAAGACCACCGATCACCCCACCGACCGTGTAGACGATGCTCGAAAGCTTTGGCTTGACCAAAGCCAGCGAAGTGAGACCGCTCCAGATGCCATGTCGCAGGTGAACACCGAGCATGATCATCACGAGTGGGTACCCAAAGGCGTATAGGGGGAGTTGGAATTTTTCGTAGACCAAACGATGCAAGTCGCGTATCTGTTCGCCATCAACTGTCGCCACGTAGCCTTCCGCCATTCCCGGACCGTACTTGAACGACCAAATGTGGAATACTAGAAATGCCAGGAGGATTGAGCCCGTCACGATCATCGATCGCGAACTAAGCGTCTGTTTGGACGCATTGCCGGCAGACTTATATACGGAGTAGTCAACGGGCCGGGCCGCTTTCTTCTTCAGGAAAATCGAAATGCCGATGATCGCATGAACGAGAAAGAACGCAACAAGACCGATCTCCGCGATATACAGAAGAACACCTAAGGAAGCCAGCGTCTCAGCGTAGACATTGAACGTGTCTCCGTTCGACTTCAGCAGGGAAAGATTTCCTACAAGATGAATGATTGTAAACAGCGTTAAGGCGATCCCGGTAATTCCGGTTATGACCTTCCGCCCGATTGGAGATTTGTAGAAGGCCATGCGGCCATCTGATCCGTTTGCCATAAGGTTGGCGCGTGTGCGCGACCGAGCGACTTGTGAGACGATAATTACAGGTCTTGAAATCTACGAAACTTGCCCCGCAAAAACTGAGAGGCTATTCACTGACAATGTTAGTGCTGGCACGGCCGAGAGTTCCGATCTATCATCGGCGCGCCCTTGAATTTATGCGCTTCCCTTTCGGGCCGACATACTCTGCCCGCGGTCGAATTAATCGATTCTCTTTCCACTGTTCGAGCAAGTGCGCTGTCCAGCCGGTAATCCGACTCAGTGCAAAAATTGGAGTGTACAAATCTGTGTCGATTCCAAGCATATAGTATACCGATGCGCTATAGAAGTCGACATTAGGATAGAGCCCTTTCTCCTCTTCCATAACATCCATCATGGCGACACTGATGTCATACCACTTGCGACTACCGTATTCGTCACTGAGCGATTCGACCATTTCTTTCAGGATTGTCGCTCGCGGATCAACCGTTTTGTAGACCCGGTGCCCAAAACCCATGATCCGCTCCTTCCGCGCGAGCCGCTCGCGAACCGCCACCGATGGATCAATTCCATCGCGATCAATTTCCAGGAGCATGCGCATAACTTCAATATTCGCGCCACCATGGAGCGGACCTTTCAACGCTCCGATTGCTCCGACCACGGCAGAATAGATATCAGACAACGTAGCGCCAATGACCCGGCCCGCGAACGTGCTGGCGTTGAGACCGTGCTCTGCGTGCAATACGAGACACGTGTCAAACGTGCGCTCCGCGGCTGTCCCCGGCTCCGTTCCATTAAGCATGTAGAGGAAGTTAAACGCGGTCGAACCGGTTCGGAGTGGTGCGATCGGATCCAGGCCTTTCCGCATCCGATCAATGGCGGCAATTATTGTCGGAATCTGAGCGGTCAAGCGAACAGATTTCCGATAGTTCGCTTGTTGAGTTTGGTCATCCGCCTCCCCATCAAA
>CBDTVC010000693.1:0-2288 GCA_965363925.1 uncultured bacterium
CGTGGCGCAGCCGGTGAAGCTTCCCTACGTTAGGCGGCTCAGAAGCAGTTGAGAATCCTCGAAACATAAACTTCTCCAATGCCAAGGCATTACGTTGCCACAGTAGTCGACTTTCTACACGACGAAACGCTTAGGTACCAGCCGGATTACCCCGGCCAGTTCCGGGATGCTGAGCATGGACGTAGCCGGTTGGGCGAGTGGTTTGACTGGTACGTCCGGGGACATCATCACAGCGGCATCGCTTACGACACGCCCGAGCAGGTCGTCACCGGAACGTACCGCGAAGTTGAATGGGTGAGACAGCACGCACTCAACGAGGCCTACGCAGCTCATCCAGAGCGCTTTGTAAAAGGACCGCCGCTGGCGCCGCAGCCACCTGAGCTCGTTATGATCAATGCTGTGCCTGAAGGCCGCGACGACGGGTGTGACATTGTCAACTTTCCAACCTTGCCGAAGGTAAAAGAAATGCTAACCGTACACTAGTTTTAACACTCCGACTGTCCAAAACCGTTGTCGCGTTCCGGACTGGCGGTAGCTCTTTGTTGCCGCACGTTGAACGTCAGATTCCAGTCTATGTGCCACTGAAGCTTGTAGACAACACACAGCCTTCCCCAATTGAGCGGTTCGTTCTCGAACACAATATGCTCTTCAAGGGGCGTCGCGGGCACGACGATTCCGCATCCGGATCGGACGATTGCAGCCGGAGTAGTGCAATGGTTGGAATAAGTGTAGGGAAGCTTGCCTCGGGCCGGACAGGGGATTCTAGTAACTTGTCTTTTGCCCTGTCAAATTTTGATTCGTATGGCTTTTTACGACCAAGGCACAGATACGGCTCTTGCCGCTATTCCACCGAGTGCCTATATAATGAAGAAGAGGTAGCGCGACTGCCAAGCCTCTGGCGGATCGTCAAGGACAACGTAATAGATCCGATCGTCCAGTGGAGGTCGTAGCGTGAGGCATTGAGCAAACGTTGTATCTCGCAATCACAATAGTTCGGCAAAACGGAAACAGTCATGACAATTATTCGAACTGCAGCACCGAGATCGCGCTCATGTCAATGTCCTTCCAGGAAGTCGTTGGTCGTAAGATTCGGTTGGATCGTGTTACAAACGCGGTCGCAATACTCAATGAGATAGGCGTTTCTCCAAATCCGGTTGAATTACAGGCAACACTAAATCTTTCGATAGCGGCCGATGGCCCTGTTGGCTTCAGGATCTACGATCTCCTCGGGAGGACGGTCGGGAGAGGCCATCTAGGACACTTGACAGCAGGTGATCATCGAATAGAATTGCCGATCGGCTCGATACCCAACGGAGTATATATCGTTCGGGTTGACGCGGGTGATGTTCGCCTTTCGAAAAAATTCTTAGTCCAGCGATAGTCAATTAACGTACTGACGAGGTGACAATATGAGACTCTATCAATTGGCCCTGCTGTTCGTTGCAACGGTGATAGTGTCCTGTTCGACAGTTGAGGACGACCCGACGTTGGAGGGCATAGAGTGGTTTCTGGTGTCCGAGACAGCGCTGGACGGTTCCGACGCATCAATTTGGGACACTGACGAAATCTACTCTGTCCAGTTCATGGCTGACAGTGTATTCTTGGCAACGATTGATTGCAACGATTGTACGGGTTCATACTCTACCGGGATCAGAGGACAATTGGCAGTCCAGGTGCGAGGCTGTACTGAGGTGGCTTGCATACCGCCATCCTACGATCGTCGATTTAAACAGGTCTTTCATGCTGCTGACTCCTTTCAGCTTGAGATCGACGAGTTGAAGATCTTCAGCACTTACGAGGATTCCGTTCGTATTCTGATACTGCGTCAGAGCGAGCGTTCTCCATAAACGTCTTATGACTTAACGGGACGGACCGTTACTTCGTTGACCAAATCGTTGAGCAGTAGGTAATTCTTCTGTTGAGCGAGCGCCGATCCGACCGACTAGCAATCGGTCGGATCGTCGCTTTTCATCCTGTCCTTGACCATTGCTTCGAACTCCTCGTTAGTCAGTTTCGAACGCGCTTGCAGGTGACTTAGAATGATTATTGCGATTCGCCGCCTAACCAAAGCTTGCACCGGACAAGCGCCCGGTGCATGTGGATCGCATTTCATGCCGCTCCACAAGTTGCCACGCTGCGGACTCCTCGGCGAGGCGCTCGCCGGTGAAGCTTCCCTACGTTATACGCGTTTTCCCCTGAACCATGTATTTCTATCTCGACCAAAATACTCTCGACTTGGCAGTCAAAGATTGCCTCGAAGAGTTCCTCCCAGACGGAATCGACCCGTC
>CBDTVC010000694.1:0-2284 GCA_965363925.1 uncultured bacterium
CTCATATGCCGACTCATCACCATCGCCGTATTCGACCAACAGTTGGGTAATATCCCCCGGATCTTCGCTCGACATGGTTGATTTCAGGCTTATGGCCAATTTTGCTTCAAGTTACACAAAAACAGTGCACGTGCATTCACGATAAATTCGACTTATCGGCTCGAATTTCGAGGATCTCTTGCACGGGAATCGAATTATTACCCCACCAGAATCGATCGCCAATGCACTATCGGCGAGAATTCGGCCGCAGAGCGAAGATCGTGTGGGATTGTTGAGTCCCTTCGATTAGCAGTAAGAACAAGTATCACCACACAAGGCGCGAGAGGTCAGCTATTCGGGCCATGGCTCTGCCTGTTTATTTCAGAATCTGCAGCAAATTCAAGCCACGCCGCAATAGTAGTGCGCAATAACGGACTACTGTGGATGGTCCCGCACCCCACAAAGGGCGTAAGTCGCTGTGATACAATGAATTATATAGCACAAACGGCGCTGTATAAGTGGTGGAAAACCAACGCTTGCAAAACGGCTTTATCGCCCGTTTATTGAGTCGGAGCTGTACGTTTCACCGTCAGTATTCTCCTTCTTTTGCGTCACCAGCGTCTTTAGCCAGCCGCTTTTAGTCGGCTTTACTTTTCGTCGGCTTTCTTTAACCAGTAGAGCATGTATCTAAGCAAACTCGAAGTTCACGGTTTTAAGAGCTTCGCAGATCGTACCGCCCTGACATTTGATCCAGGCATTACCGCTGTTGTTGGGCCTAACGGTTGTGGAAAATCAAACATCGTTGACGCGGTTCGCTGGGTCATCGGTGAGCAACGCGCCCGGATCTTGAGATCCGACAAAATGGAGAGCGTGATATTCAACGGCACGGCCAAGAAACGTCCGCTAGGGATGGCCGAGGTCATGCTCACGATCGAAAACGACAAGGGTGTCCTCCCGACCGAGTACACCGAGATAACAATTGGTCGACGTCTCTTCAGATCAGGTGAGTCAGAATACCTGATGAACGGTGTTCAGTGTCGACTGAAGGATATCACCGATCTGTTCATGGACACGGGAATGGGAGCCGGTGCCTATTCGGTCATCGAGCTAAAGATGATTGACGAAATCTTATCCGACAACGCCGCCGACCGCCGCCGACTGTTTGAGGAAGCCGCTGGAATCACTCGCTACAAGCTGCGTCGGCACCAGACTATCCGCAAGTTGCAGTCCACCCAGGTCGACCTGAATCGACTGCGTGACCTGCTTGAGGAAATCGAAAAACGGGTCCGTAGCCTTCAGAGGCAGGCTCGTAAGGCGTCACAGTTTAAAGAGATAGAATCGCGCCTCCAGGTGGTAGAGTTATCGCTGGCTCGGGTTGAATACGACCGCTTGAACGAACAACGTAAATCGCTCGAGGCTGAGCTTCAGGGCCTGCAGGATCAACTCGAAGGAAAGAACGCTCAACACGGTCACTCGGAAGCTCAACTGGAATCGTTGAGGAAAGAGCTGCTGGAACGCGACGAGAACTACGCAACGGCCCAACGCAACCTTACGGAACACTTGACCCGCGTGAGTGCGATTGAAGCAGATATTCGGCTGCTAGAAGAACGCATTGCTAACGGTGAGCGCGACGTTACACGTACGCGCGCCGAACAATCCGAAGCGAGCGAACGGCTGGAACTCCTGCTCAAGTCGATTCAGCATACGGACGTTGAGCTGGCCCGTTCAAACCCGATCTTGGAACAGTCAATGGCGGATTTAGAGCTCGCCACCACCGATCGCGACCAGGCACAGGGCAAGGCAGACTTGGCGCATGAGAAACTCGTCGAAGTCCGTAACAGGGAACAAGCCCTGTCCGATAAGGCAGCTGATGAGCATCGCCAACTCGACAGACTACACAGCCGTCTTGAACTGCTGCAGCAAGACTTGGCCGTTGCAAAATCGCACGATGTCCTGCTTGCTGATGAAGCATCAACCGTCCAACGTTCCTTGATGCAGGCTGAGGAAGAGTTTGACCGCTGTAAGACCGTTCTGCTCGAAAAGCGATCAGAACTTGACCAAACGCTACAAACGTTCGACATCCGCCAAAAAGAATTAGCAACAGCGGAGGACCAGCTTCGCGGAACGGAAAGACAACACGAAGCAGCGGTGGCGGAAGTCCAACTTCTGGAAAGTGTTGTGTCGTCGTACGAAGATTTCTCGGACGCGATTCAATACCTGGCCGATCAGAATGATTTTGCCGGCGGTGAACTGCTTACGGTTGCAGATGTCGTTGGGTGTGATGACCAATTTCGGCCAACGGTCG
>CBDTVC010000695.1:0-2275 GCA_965363925.1 uncultured bacterium
GATACAAGGTACCCACGGTATAACCGATTTCTCCAGCCACTTTCCTGGCGGTAAGGGATTGATATCCTTCGGTTTCCACGTACTTCGCCGCCGCGGAGATTGCCATCTCACGAATTTCGTCACGACTATGATCGCTGCGTCTGCCCATGCGTTATGTCCAATTGCGGAAGCGCTTACCTAAGCCAAACAATAACATTATTTGAACAACGTTTAATAACCCTGTATAAATTGAACACCGTTTAATAAAGCGGTTTTTCTTAAGCCATTAATTGAACATTGTTTAATTTGGAGTCCATCATGAGAACCAAGAGCTATATAAGTCTAATCGTCGTCGTTCTGACCCTGTTTGGCGTGGGCACAGCCGACGCTGCTGGCCTGCTGACACCGAAGGGACAGTCTGGCTCACTGGCTATTCGCGATCACAAAGTGAAGGTCGTCGTCGAAGATGGTTATGTGATCACGGAAGTCGACCAGGTATTCGTCAACGTCGCTACAGCGGATGTTGAAGCGATCTACAGTTTTCCTGTCCCCTCCCACGCAGCTGTGGCGGAGTTCACCTACTGGATAGATGGTAATCCGGTAACGGGTGAGGTTCTAAAGCAACAGGAAGCTCGCGATCTTTATGAGCAGGAGAAGGCAGCGGGCCGTGAAACGGCTCTAGCGGAAAAGGACGAGTACCGAACTTTCGATATTTCGGTTTACCCCGTCAAAGCGAATAGCGATGTTCGTGTGCGCCTTGTCTATGTGCAAAGTGCGAATACAGACACCGGGATCGGGCGCTACGTTTACCCCCTTGAGGAAGGCGGTGTGGATGAAGTGCGTAATTCGTTCTGGGATGTGCAGAGTACAGTTACGGGCGACTTCCGCTTCGATCTCGAACTGAAATCGTCCTACCCGGTCGACGCACTTCGATTGCCAGAGCAACCGAACGCCGCTTTGACCCAGATCGACTCGGGCCACTGGACCGTTGGGCTTCATGCACTTGGATCATCGCCCGCGAATGAAGAATTCGCCGAACAGATCGCCGCCATCGAATCCGGTGAAGCGCCGGCTCCAGCGACCTCTTCATCCGGCATTGCTAGTCTGGACAAGGACATTGTTGTCTATTGGCGCCACGCACCGGACTTACCGGGCACCGTTGATCTGGTGTCGCACAAGCCTGATGCATCGGGACGTGGAACATTCATGCTGACCTTCACGCCGGGCGACGATCTCCCAATGATCGAGAACGGTCGCGACTGGGTATTCGTTCTTGATACCTCCGGTTCAATGCAAGGCAAGTTCGCAACGCTGGCAAACGGTGTGCAACAAGCACTCGGTAAATTGAATCCGAATGATCGCTTTCGCATCTTTACGTTCAACAACTCAACCAGCGAATTGACAGGCAACTTTGTTATCGCAAGTCCCGAGAATGTTACGCACTACACGGACATGGTTGGTCGTTTGGCCGCTGGTGGCGGAACGAACTTGTATGCCGGCTTGCGTGCCGGGCTCGACGCGCTCGATAGCGATCGTACCTCGGGTATCGCGTTGGTAACCGATGGTGTGGCGAACGTTGGTGTGACGGAGAAGAAGGAATTCCTGAACATGATGTCAAAATACGACGTGCGTTTGTTTACCTTCATCATGGGCAACAGTGCGAATCGTCCGTTGCTTGAAGCAATGACGGAAGTCTCGAACGGCTTCGCTTTGGAAACCTCCAACAGCGACGACATATCGGGGCAGCTGATTCAGGCAACGGCAAAGATCCGCCACGCGGCTCTTCATGACGTGAAACTGACGATCGACGGACTCAAGGTCGCAGACCTGACGCCGGAGAAAATCGGTAGCCTGTACCACGGTGAACAGCTGCAGGTATTGGGCCACTACTGGGGCAGCAAGGAGGCGAAAATTCGCTTGAGTGGCAAGGTTGCCGGGCAGGAGGTCGAATACAAAACGTCTTTTTCGATGCCTGTGCAATCTGACCTTAATCCTGAGCTGGAGCGCATCTGGGCGTACGCAACGATTGAAAACCTTCAATCGAAAATGGATTACTTCGGTGCGGACGCCGATACCGAAGATGCCATTACTGATCTTGCGGTTGAATTCGGTCTGGTTACGGACTACACGTCAATGATCGTCGTTCGCGACGAAGTGTTTGCAGCGCAAGGCATCAAACGCAGCAATCGCGATCGCGTTGCGACGGAGCGAGCTGCGCAACAGAGTCGCGCCCAGAAGGCACCGCAGAATCGCCGTGTCGATCAGGCACAACCGATGTATCAGAAGAAGCGGCCGT
>CBDTVC010000696.1:0-2275 GCA_965363925.1 uncultured bacterium
TTTTTAAGACACTTATTTCAAAGCACGAATAAGCAATGCCTAAGGTCACGATTGACAACAAAGTCCTAGAGTTCGAGGGCAGGCCAAAGCTCCTTCAATTCTGCATGGAACGTGGAATCGAACTGCCGCACTTCTGTTATCATCCGGCAATGTCTGTTCCTGCGAACTGTCGGCAGTGTCTTGTAAAAGCTGGAACGCCCGCGTTTGACCGCGCAACCCGAGAACCCGTCCTCGATGAAAATGGGACTCAGGTTATCCAGTATTTCCCAAAGCTGCAGACAAGCTGCTCGATGGATATTTCGGATGGTATGGTTGTCCATACGCACCGAACCGACGAACTGGTAGCGCGCGCGCAGAAGGATACGTTGGAGTTCCTGCTGGCGAATCATCCGCTAGACTGCCCGATTTGTGATCAGGCGGGTAATTGCCCACTGCAGAATCAGGCGTACAAGTATGGGCCCGAAGGTTCGCGTTTCGAGTTCCAGAAAGTTCATAAGCCAAAGCACATTGAGCTTGGGCCACGCGTGGTCCTGGACGGAGAGCGGTGCATCAACTGTACACGCTGCGTCCGTTTCACCGACGAGATTTCGAAAAGCGAGCAGCTCACAATCATCGAGCGTGGCGTTCGTAACTATCCGCTGACACCTCCAGGTGTTGTGTTTGATGAACCGTATTCGATGAACGTTATTGACATCTGCCCTGTAGGTGCACTGACGTCTGCGGATTTCAGATTCAAGGCGCGTGCCTGGGAGATGAGCAAGACGCCCTCGATTGTAACCGGTACGTCAAAGGGTAGCAATTGCTACTACTGGGTTAAGGACAACGAGATTCTGAAGATCACGGCGCGTACCAACGTTGATGTGAACGGCTACTGGTTGGCTGATGTTGACCGAATGTCGTACAACCAGTTTAACAAAGCTCGACCGCTCGGCCCCGACATGACCAGCAACGGCAATCGTGTTTCGACGGATTGGGACAGCGCTTATGAACGGGCTGCGTCTTTGCTTCGGGGTGTTCAGCCTGAAGAGATTTTGTTCATTGGGTCAGCAAACGCTTCGGTTGAGGACAACTACCTCCTCGGCAGGCTAGCTGCTCACCTGGGTGCTGCTACGCCCACGTTTATCTCACACGTCGAACCAGGCAGCGGTGACGGTTGGCTTGTTTCTGATGATAAATCCACGAATCGCCAAGGATGTGAGCGATTGGGAATGTCGCCGATCGACGAGTCCGTAGTACGCGCAAAGCTTGACGCTGGTGCAATCAAGCTTGTATATGTCATGGAAGACGATCCGATCTCTGCCGGCGTATTTACAGCCGACCAGTTGAGTGGTGTCAACGTAATCCTGCACTACCACAATACGACTAACGAGACGTTTGCTGTTGCTGATGTCTCACTGCCGGCTGCAATGATTGTTGAGACAATCGGGACGTTTGTAAACGAAGAGGGCCATGCACAGCGGGTGCGTCCAGTGAAAGCGGTCCAGTCCATGAACCGATCGCTTATGATGGAGACAGGCCGAAGTCGACAAGACCAACATGCAACGCCGTTTGATCGCTGGTCAAAAGCGGAGAACCAGATAAACTGTTTGCCAAGTTGGGCGATTTTGCCTGAGATTGCATCCAGAACCAATTGTGATCTTGAGTACAAAAGCCCGAAAGTAATCATGGCTGAGATCGAGCAAGCAAACACAGCGTTTGCGGGTGCTACGTATGAAGCAATGGGACTCGAAGGAGTTCGGCTTGTTGAAGTCGGCACGCCGGTCTAGACTCACCGTGTGGTTCACGTTTGGCTCGTGGCATGAGAGTCGTGGGCAAATTGACAATTTTGAAACAGACAAATTTTGCGGTAACGGTTCGGCCGGACTGCCGCTTGAACTAACCAGTTAATTGCGATGCTCGCGCTTTACGCGTTCCTCTTACTGAACTTCTTTCTGATCTCTGCCTCGATACTGGTGTATGCGGAGCGAAAAGTTTCTGCGTACATCCACAATCGTCCGGGTCCGAATCGGGTTGGACCGTTGGGGCTGTTGCAGCCGTTTGCGGACGTGATCAAACTGATATTCAAGGAGGACATCCGTCCTGATTTAGCCAATCCGTTTGTGCATTCGCTTGCACCGTGGCTGATGGTTATGATTGCAATGACCACAACCGCGCTGATCCCGCTCGCCAACGGCGTCGTCGTCGCGGATATTGGTGTAGGCGCCCTGGCGTTGCTCGCCTTGACTTCGATTGCGGTGTACGGAGTAACACTTGCGGGGTGGAGTTCTAACAGCAA
>CBDTVC010000697.1:0-2272 GCA_965363925.1 uncultured bacterium
TGGATTTCATCGTCACAATGGTCTGATCCCCCTCGGCCTCCATCGTGACAACCGTCGCTGGTTGCCGCTTGGAACCGCTTGAGTTCCACGAGAGCGATTCGTGCAGGCTATCAGCCGACCCTTCACTTTCCGTGATGCGCCGAAACGATGAGACAAGCTTCTCCATTTCATTCGAAGACAGCCGACGGTTCAACACCATTTTGCGACGGATGCTTGCTGGTCCTCCCCAGAAAAAGAAACCGTCCTCATGTTCGTTATCGTCGTTACGAACCAAGGCCGCGCGACGCACGAATGAGGGATCTATTCCGGACTCACTTGCAATTGCTTCGATCTCCTGCAGCGTTAGTCCAACACCACTGGGTGAGCCACCTTCTTTTTCTTGAAGACGTGCCGCGGCACCAAGAAGCGCCTCAATCTCCTTCCCCCTAAATGTCTGCTCTTTCGCCAAAGCCCCGTGCCCGCCGAAACAGGCTGCTAGTCATTGTTGTTCGATCAAGTCTACCCTGCAAGGTAGAGTGTTCGAATTACCGTGTCCAGTCAATGAACAAAACGCGTGCGAGGTTCAAAGCCCGAGCGGAAATTCAACAGTAGCCAGAGGTCGCTTGGTACGGCACTGATCACTTGATCGGGTCCCGACCAAGGACCATTATTTCCTTGAATCGAACGGAGTCGACTTTCACGTCCAAATTTGCTCGCAACTCGTTCAATAGGCGGTACACCGGTACCAGCGGACGAATGAGGTCCTTGATTTCGGCCAGCTCGGCTTCCCTGCCAGCGGATACTTGTCGCCGGTCAGAGACCTGAAAGACATACCAGTCTGCTTCAATTCCAACGACGCCTAGCGTGCTCAACGGGGCAGCTACAACCGCGTTTCTCCACTGGGGCACGTCTGCCAGTTGTTGGTCACGGTAACTCAAGTACGCGGAATATTGATCCGGCGCCGATGAGCCCGATTCGATTCTTCGCTTCGCCTCGCTCGCTTCCTGTCGCGACTCAAACTTGATTGTCCAGAATGTCGACTGCCAGTTAATCACCGTAGACAGTCTGGATCGTTCAAACGCATCTAGAACCTCTCCATCTGTCGGCTCCACGTCAACGCTGTTGCGTGACTCTCGCATCATCTCCGCAAGCTTTAATCGTTCGCGATTCCCAACGTGTTTAATCACCTCCAAATCAGAAGCCAAAGCGGTTGCATCACCGGCCATTGCAAATACTTCATTTCTGAGAGCGCGTCCAACAGAAGCTCCCGTGCGCTCTACAGCTTCCGGAAAGGGCAAGTCTTCCAACCAGAAGAAATACTCCCCCGCCGTAAACGTGCGCAGTGATCCATTGTAGTTGTACGTAGCCAGTGGTGTCGACGGTGAGAGACCTTCAAGCAACGCAGCAGTGTTTTCATCCGACGAAAGGCTGGCTTCAGGAGACTCGTTCTGCAGAACTTCAACCGGGTCAGGCTCGACTCGGTTTTCAATTTCCTTCAGCGCCGCCGCCAACGCCCCTACGCCCGCGCGGTTTACCTGCACGTCGAGTCCCTCCATGTACGACCGGACAAACTGGTCTCCCTCGCTTAATCGTATTTGATGCCGAAGTTGGCTGGCAACGCCTTTCTTTTTGACCTGGTACTCCGACTCCGTTATCAGCGGGTTGTAGTACGCGTCGTCAACGTGAATAATGTGAAATCCGAAACGACTACGTACTGGCGCTGTAAACGAATCGATAGGGGTATTAAACGCTGCACGCGCAAACGCCGGATCCACCTGAAAGTATTTGACTGGCCCAAGAAACCCGGCTGAAGAGTCGATTTGAGCAAGGCCATAACACTCAACTGCCTCTTCAAGAAAGCTCCGTCCAGACTTCAATCGCGCGTATGCCTCATCAGCGGCTCTGCGATCGCGATAAAAGAGGTGCCGAACCACTCGTTGTTCTTTAGTCTGCCTGAACGCCGTCCTGATCTGCTGATCGGTAAGCTCTGGCAACGTCGCAAGAAAAGCTTCGTCAAAGAACGCACTACCAACCGCTTTACGTTGTTCGCGCCGCTGAAAATCGACAAACTGCGGGTCGGTTGTCAACCCTTGCGCTCTCGCTTCAGCGGCGAGCAAGAACGCGTCGATCAAGTTTGCGAGGTGAACGTACCGACTAAGCGCTGTGTCGTTTTCGCCAGTAGTGATGAGGAATTGGACGTACGTCTGCTCGAAATACTCCACCGAAATGGGAGCTCCATCCACAACGGCGACCGCGTCCACTGATTGAGACCGCCCTTCGCCGCAGCCAGAGA
>CBDTVC010000698.1:0-2258 GCA_965363925.1 uncultured bacterium
AACTAGCTGCACTAAAGGTGGGTTCGATTTCGTTTAGAAGGTGTTTCTGGCGAATTTTGGTCAGCTTGATGGCTTCCTATTCGCCTGAAAACAAACATTCTGTCAACAGATCGCCATAATATGCGAATCGTTCTATCAGCATTTCTCTTCATTCTGCTCGGGATATTTTTCGGAGTCAGCTACGAATCTGACGGCTTTCAGGGAGACCTCTTTCATAGAAGCGTTTTCGAAAGCAGTGGCCGCGCACCTAGTGTCTTGATGGACGGTGGCTTCTCAAACGGCAGCTTCACGAACAGCAGCTACACAAACAGTGGCTTCTCAAAAAACAGCAGGCAAATGGATTGGTACGATGAGGCTTGGGCTAAGGTTGACTCGTTTGATACGGAAGGTCTCCCCAAGTCCGCGCTAGAGAGTGTGAACGAAATTTATGCGCGGGCAAAATCGGACGGGAACGAGCCACAGCTGATCAAGAGTCTGTTGTATCAGGCGCGTTACCGAATCCTACTGGAAGAGGATGTCGTCGACAAGACGTTTGCTGATCTGAATAATGAGCTCGCCGATCTGTCTGAACCCTCGCAAGCTGTTCTTCACTCTGTTCTTGGTGAGCTCTACTGGCAGTACTTTCAACAGAACCGCTATCAATACTATGAGCGAACTGCTGGCGGGGCGCTGGACGAGTCGTCTATCGAGACGTGGGACATCCGCAAAATTGTAGAAACGTCTTTGCAGCATTACAGGTCCTCGCTGGCCAATAAGGCCCTGTTGCAAGGCGTCCAGGTTGACGAGTTTGCGCCGATCGTGTCTCTACAACCTGGCACGCGTGCTGAGCGGCCAACGCTGTATGATTTCCTGGGCCATCGGGCACTCGATGTGTTGGAGAATGGAGAGTCCGCGCTAACTAGTCCGGTTGGTGCATTTCGTCTTGACGTAGATCGTGACCTGGCACCGGCTGCCGAGTTTGTCACATCCGATATGCAAACGTCCGACCCTCTCTCGATCGAAGCGGAAGTCTTGCACATCTTTCAGTCATTGCTTGAACAGCATCTGGAGGATGTCGCCCCGGATGCATTGGTGCACGCCGACCTTCGACGGTTACGCTACGCTAAATCGCACCTCTCAAGTGAGACAGTGCGCGTCCGATATCTGTCGGCATTGGAAACCTTGTCTGAAGTTGTTCGCGCAAGTCCAGTGTTTGCGGAGGTGCGTCATGCAATCGCTGCCGAGAAGATCCAGGTTTCGAATAGCTATTCACCGCCCGCAAAAGAATTCAAATGGGAACGCAAGGAAGCGGTAGATATCTGCACATCCGCAATGGAGACGTATCCTGAATCGCGGGGTGCGGGATATTGTAGATCACTGATCACAAACGCCCAGCAGAAGCAATTAAGCGTCGAGTTCGAAGGCGTCGTCATGCCGGCTGATGAAACGTTTGCCAGAGTCAGCTATCAGAATGTTTCGAAAGCCTACATCCGAATTGTTGCCATTTCACGTGAAGAGCTTAGGTCTCGGAATTATTCAGACGCGAGAGAGATCGATCGATTAAACGATCGATGGGCCAGCGGGATACCCGTTTTTGAAACTACAGCAGTGCTGCCCGACGACGGCGACCTTCAAGCGCACTCGACATTGATTCCGATGCCGGCACTGCCGATTGGCGCGTACGGTGTCCTCGTTGGTTCTTCGCCGAGTTTCATTAATGAGGGCGAAATTCGGTATTCGGGGACCATGATTGTATCGGATCTCAGCTACATCCTTCGCCGGGAACGCACCGGTGAGAATCGACTGTATGTTTTGAGCCGCGGTTCGGGTCACCCGATCAAAGGCGCGACCGTTACAGGCTACATCAATAGTAACAAGGGCCTAGTCGACAAGGCCATGCCCGCAAAGACCACGGATGCGGATGGGATGATACTGGTCGGTGGTGGAGTCGTGCGC
This sequence comes from uncultured bacterium, assembly GCA_965363925.1. GTDB lineage: Bacteria > Bacteroidota > Rhodothermia > Rhodothermales > JABDKH01 > JAGQWL01. The sequence continues at coordinate 1,936 of CBDTVC010000698.1, forward strand.
CTAAGTAATCTTGAAGTCACGTCGGGCGACGACTGGCTCTTTTCGCAGGGTGGCCTTCGAAGTACACGACCATACGAGCGAGCGCGCGAGTACTTGGATACGCGCTTCTTCACCGATCGGTCGATATATCGCCCCGGGCAAACAGTCTACTTCAAAGGCATTTTGCTCAAACGCGTATTGGATCGATACGAAATACTGCCCGATCACAAAACTTCTGTTGTGTTTCGAGACGTTAACGGTAGAGATATTGCCTCGCTTGACTTTACGTCAAACGAATACGGAACGATTGCTGGAGAATTCGTTGCTCCACGTGGAGCACTAAC
>CBDTVC010000699.1:0-2255 GCA_965363925.1 uncultured bacterium
CCAAGGGTTCGACGGCTTTGAATCGTAACGAATCGCCGGGTAGGGTAGCTGATACGACCTTTCCAGCCATGAATACGGGTCCCGCCAGTGTCTGCAATTCAAGTCCGATTGCTGACTAGTCGCGACGTCCTATTCCGAGCCGCCTCGCTCACGCCCCGCTACTCCGTCAATCCGAACATCCTTCGTGTTGTAGCCATCCGTATCTCCCAGAAGATCGGGCCGGTCGGATTGCGGTACATAAGAACCTGGCGAAGGACTAGCCACTTCCCTGACCGACGCCTCCACCGCGTCCATCATCGTTTCCAGGTTTTCCGCTGTTTTGCGACTTGCAATCCCGAACGAGAAGCGAACCAACAACGCAATTGCCAGCGACACGGCTAGCACAATGAGTCCGGGATACACGTTGCGCCCCACCAGTATCCCAGCGAATCCAAGCATTGCGACAGCCGCTGGGGTTATCCAAATGGGCAGAACAGACGCTGAGAAGTCAGCGGTCGCTTCAATCGAGGTCGCGCCGTCACCTGATGAAACGCTTACGGTCTTGCTGTTACTACCCCGTGACGACCGCCAATAGAGTTTATTGCCAATCGACTCGATGTGTCCTCTATCACTCTTCGATTGTCTTCGGATTGTGTCGGCGATCTCATACAGCACTTCGGTATCGATCGTGCCTGCAACCCTTCGACGCATCCGATACGACGAAGGACCACCAACAAGGACACTGTGCCTGGACTCGAACTCGTCGGTTCCCAGTTCTGCAAGTGATTCGTCGACGAAGGAAGGGTCAACTCCGACATCAGCCGCGATGCGTTTGATCTCCTCGAGCGATAAACCGGGCGGGTTGGCTGCACCGTGCGCGGTCCGCTGCTTCTCCGAGGCACGCCGCATCAACTCTCGCATTTCATCATGTGAGAAGTTTGTCTTATCGTTTGCACCCATGGACAGAAGACTGGAACCTGTACGAATCTATTTGCGCGTTTAATCGAATCGCTAACCTAAGCATTTGATCGCTACTGCCAAAGAAGTTCGCGGCTACGAGAAAGCAAAAAATTGATTACAGAACCAGTTCGCGATCATTCATCCCTGTCCGCCAAAGTCACACCGTGTCTATCGTACTCTCCTGATGTGCCGTCCTCAACCGTATTCGGAGCCGATCTAGACAGCATGACGTGCGCGTAGCGGGTCAGATAGCCGGTCTTGGTAACTGTGCGAGCGGCTATACGGTTGTATATTCAGCCAAATCAAAAACAAGAAGAATGACTTCAGCCTACGTTAAGCATAATCTTTCGCCGATCATCAACGTCCTACTCAGAACAATTGTGTTGTTCGGAATTGCCGGGGCCCCTGCATTGAGCATCGCACAGGAGTTGCCGCACGAGCATGCCGAAAATCGGACCATCGACTTCCCCGATATCCCTGGCTTTGTGACGTTGAAAGTTGACCTTCATATGCACACGGTCTTTTCAGATGGAGCAGTGTGGCCGAGCGTACGGGTTGAGGAGGCGATTCGCGACGGACTCGACGCGATTGCGATGACCGAACATCTTGAGTATCAACCGCACGACGCGGATATTCCGCATCCAGATCGGAATCGGGCGTTCGAAGTGGCTACCGAAGCCGCGAAGGGCTCGGAGTTGATCATTCTTCCAGGTTCGGAAATAACTCGGAGTATGCCACCGGGACACTCAAATGCAGTGTTTATTTCGGATGCAAACAAGCTGCTAATTGCCGACTCGGTAGCAGTTTTCGAAGAGGCGGGCCGTCAAGAAGCATTTGTATTCTGGAATCATCCCAACTGGACGGCACAAAGGGCTGACGGGGTCGCGAAGCTTACCGATACACACCAGCATCTACTGGAGAATAACCTGCTACATGGAATCGAAGTGGTTAACGAAACCACGTATTCCGACGAAGCGCTGCAAATTGCCCTTGATCACGACCTGGCGATCATTGGCGCGTCGGATATTCATGGACTCGTAGACTGGCGATTTAATGTCGCTCACGGTGGTCATCGCCCGGTCACATTAGTTTTTGCGCGAGAACGATCTGTTGCCGGCATTCGAGAAGCACTGTTTGCCAGGAGAACAGTAGCCTATTTTGATAACATTGTGGTCGGAAGAGAGGAGGTCATAGGGCCGCTTGTCTCGGCCTCACTGGTTGTGTCGTCTGCCAACTACCAGGGTGACTCGTCTGTATTAACGGTCGACATCGAAAACCGATCTGATCTCACGTTTATCCTCGACAATCAGTCACCG
>CBDTVC010000700.1:0-2254 GCA_965363925.1 uncultured bacterium
CGACCACAATTTGATCTGCTTGCATGAGCACAACAGACGCGGATTGTAGTGGTCGGGTGTTATCAGTAACGACAAATCCACGAATGGACGCCTGCTGGGCGATGGCATCTGGAGCCACCAGCACAGCAAGGGCACTTAACACCAGGAACACCATCGCGACCAGTTGGCTGGTCGGTGAAGTCGTAGAAGATGGGATATACATCACGGCTAATGGATGATGATCAAGTAATTGCGACAGGATGGTCGGGTGAAGGCGCAAATCGCGATCGACGGCGGCTCTGTCAAAGCCGGGATCACCAAAATGCTTCACAACTACTTCCCCAGAGCATGTGGGCACTATAGTAAGAAGGTAAATCCTGCGGTGCACCTCTCGGTTCATCGACTTCTACCTGTGGGCATCCTCAATCTCCGCAGTTCAGGCCACGAAGATAAGTTTGTACTTGGCGCAACAAAAAGGGAATGCGGCGTGCCATGGCAACCTCTGGGCGGTTTGCAAGTATCCTGTCTTCGGCCGCTTGCCAAAATTTGCCAAAATCCTGTGTTGATGGATTAGTCTGGCGGCTCGTGCGTCCTCTACCCCAATTGTATTTTCGGATAGACTATAAATGGCTCGAACCGCCCGTCGCTCAGGCCGCGAAAGCAACTCAAAACGCGCTGCCCGTATTAAGCGCCGTTCCAACGGCAAGGCAACGGGCAAGGCAACCCGGGATTTCATCATCGTGCGTGGGGCACGCCAGCACAATCTAAAGAGTGTTGATCTCGATATTCCGCGTAACAAGCTCGTTGTGTTCTCAGGACCATCCGGATCGGGTAAGTCCTCGCTTGCCTTCGATACCATCTACGCGGAAGGGCAGCGCCGTTACGTCGAGAGTTTAAGTGCCTATGCCCGACAGTTTCTGGAGCGGATGGACAAACCCGATGTTGACTTCATTTCGGGGTTGTCGCCTGCGATTGCGATTGAGCAAAAAACCGTTTCGCGGAACCCTCGATCCAACGTCGCCACCCAGACGGAAATCTACGATCACCTCCGCCTGCTGTACGCGCGAATCGGCAAGACCATCTCACCCGTTTCCGGTGAAGTAGTCACCAAAGATTCTCCGAGGTCTGTCGCGGAGTCGCTGAACGACGTGTTGGAGAACGGAACACGCTTTTATCTCTGTTTTCCTTTTCCGGATCGCAAGAAGATTCCCGTACAGGAAGAGCTGAAGATGCTTCTTGCGCGCGGGTTTTACCGAATCCTCGTGCTGCCCACAACGACTCAGCGTGAGGCTGGGAAGGAAGAGACGATCATTGACTTGAATGAAACGCCTCCGGAAAAGGTGCGCGTCGCGCGCAAGCGTTTGTTTGTTCTGGTTGATCGTCTGGCGGTTAAGCGCGGCGACGAATCCACCATGTCGCGCATTGCGGATTCCGTTGAAATGGCTTTCCGAGAAGGTGGCGCCCGCGCAATCGTTATTCCGATAGGCGGGCAACCACTAGATTTTTCGGAATTTTTCGAACGCGATGGCATGCGGTTCATCGAACCGACGCCAAACCTGTTTTCATTCAACAGCCCTTTTGGGGCCTGCCCGACGTGTCAGGGATTTGGCAAGGTTCAAGGAATTGACCCTGAGCTCGTTATCCCGAATCCATCCCTCAGCATCCGGCAAGGTGCAGTGGCGCCGTTCCGCACAGAGCGGTGGACAAAACACTTCAGCGCACTGATCAAAGCAACGTCTGATCGCAAGATTGACATTGACAGGCCTTATCAAACTCTTCCGAACAAAGACAAGAAACTTGTTTGGGAAGGTGACGGAGACTACATCGGCATAAACGGATTTGTTCAGTACCTCGAACGGCGGTCGTACAAGATGCATTATCGCATTTTGCTGTCCCGGTATCGCGGCTACTCGACCTGTCCAGATTGCAACGCGTACCGACTCCGGCCCGAAGCGCTCCACGTTCATGTTGGAAATCTGAACATCGGGCAGGTTTGTGAGCTGACGACTGTCGACGCGCTTGCGTACGTGGAATCACTCGTCCTTTCAGATTTTGAGCTGGAGATTGCAGGACGCGTCGTTACCGAAATCACCAAACGCCTACGCTATCTCGTTGAAGTGGGACTCGACTACCTGTCACTTGACCGACTGTCGCACTCACTTTCGGGTGGGGAAAGTCAGCGGATTAATCTGTCGACCAGCCTGGGTTCGTCGCTGGTTGGTTCGCTGTACGTGCTGGACGAACCTTCTATCGGATTACATCCGCGAGATACGGG
>CBDTVC010000701.1:0-2253 GCA_965363925.1 uncultured bacterium
AGTTCCGATCCAAGGCGAACTCACTGGGTCAGGAATTAATCGAAGGGCTCATGCATTGCATTGATCTTGTCGAAAATGATCGCGATCTCCGCGGGATGGTGATTGGCAACGAGGGCACGAACTTCACAGTGGGTGCAAACCTTGGCGAAGCAGCGATGGGCGTTGCAATGGGCCAGTTTGACACGATTGAAAAGGCGGTCCATCGTTTCCAGCAGGCGGTGCAACGCGTTCGGTATTCAGGTAAGCCAATTGTGGTTGCAACACACCAAAGGGTTCTCGGTGGCGGTTGCGAATTGGCTCTTGCTTGTACCAATACCGTGGCGTCTTTTGAGTCCTATATAGGCCTGGTTGAGCTGGCCGTCGGTCTTATTCCTGCAGGGACAGGAACGACCCGATTGGCGGCGCTGGCGTCCGACTCGGCAGCAAATGGCTACGACAGTGAAATACAGTCGGTCCTTCAAAAAGTCTTCGAGACGGTAGCAATGGCGAAGGTAGCAGGCAGCGCACCAGATGCGAAATCGATGGGACTGCTCCCCGCCAATTCTGTAGTCGTCATGAACAATGACCGGCGTCTTTTCGTCGCTAAGCAACGTGTAAAGTGGCTGTCAGAATCTGGCTACAGACCACCTCCGGTTGCAACGCATATCAAGGTACTGGGTAAAGACGGTGGTGCGAGCTTAACCGCTGCCGTGTATCAATTCCTGGCAGGAAAGTTTATCAGTGAGTACGACTATTTCCTAGCAACAGAGTTTGCCCGCGTTTTAACCGGTGGAGATTTGTCCGGATCTCAAACCGTACACGAAGATTACCTCATCGAATTGGAACGAGAAACGTTTGTGCGGCTGTTAGGTGAATCCAAGACGCAGGAGCGGATCACGCATATCCTAACAACGAACAAACCGCTGCGCAACTAACGAATCCACAGGAGAAGTATAATGGAAGCAAAGAACGGCGCCTACATCGTTAGTAGTGTCCGAACCCCGGTCGGAAAGGCTCATCGCGGTTCGTTGCAGAACGTACGGCCCGAGGAACTTGGTGCATTGGTAGTCAAGGAGGCCTTGAAGCGAATGGGCGGTATCGATGGCAATGCAATAGATGACGTCCTCATCGGCTGCGCGATGCCTGAAGGTCCACAAGGGATGAATGTTGGACGAATCATTGTTCTGAAAGCCGGGCTGCCCGACTCGGTTCCGGGCGCAACCGTGAATCGTTTTTGTTCGTCTGGTTTGCAAACGATTGCGATGGCTTCTCAAGCGATTTCAGCAGGGCATGCCGAGGTGGTTGTGGCTGGCGGAGTCGAGTCGATGAGTCTCGTTCCGATGTCGGGATTCTATTTCTCTGCAGATCCGGGGCTAGTCGACGCACGGATCGAAGCGTACATCAGTATGGGCAACACAGCGGAGAATGTGGCCGAGAAGTATGACGTTTCGAGAGTCGATCAAGATACCTTTTCGCTCCGCTCTCACGAACGAGCGCTGGACGCGATTAAGTCAGGACGTTTCGACGAGGAGACAACTCCGGTCCACTATTCTAATACCGTTGTAGAAGGAATAACGACGAGTACGTCCAACGGTGTATTCGACCACGACGAAGGTCCGCGGCCTGACTCGTCGCTTGAAGCGCTTGGTCGTCTGCCGACCGTATTCCGTCGCGGAGGTACGGTGACGGCGGGCAATTCCTCACAGTTGTCGGATGGGGCGGCCGCAGCAGTTGTGGTTGGCGAACGGTTTCTCCGCGAACGTGAACTGCAGCCGTTGGCAAGGATCGTAGGGTTTGCCGTTGCTGGCGTGGCCCCCGAGATCATGGGCGTCGGTCCGATTCCGGCTGTAAAAAAGGTCCTCAAACAAACCGGACTTTCTCTAAAAGACATTGGCCTCATCGAACTCAACGAAGCCTTTGCCTCACAGTCTCTTGCAGTCATCCGCGAACTAGGCTTGGACGATTCAATAGTGAACGTCAATGGAGGCGCTATTGCACTTGGACATCCATTGGGATGCACGGGCGCAAAGCTGACGGCGACCCTGATTCACGAAATGAAACGTCGCGGAACGCGATACGGAATCTGCACAATGTGTATCGGCGGCGGGATGGGAGCGGCAGCCGTAATTGAGAACTTAATGCGTTAGAGTGGTCGCGTTTGCGACGACCACGTAAACTTTTTGAGGTAAGACAATGGAACTACCATTCTTCGGGCAGCTGGCGGAAGTTGGTCCAACTGCGTTGATTTTGGTTTCGGTGCTTGTTCTTCTTCTG
>CBDTVC010000702.1:0-2249 GCA_965363925.1 uncultured bacterium
ATTGGAAAGGGTAAACCGGTGATCTTCTTCGTCATCGATTGCATGCGCTACGATCAGTGGCTGATGTTTGAGCAGCTCCTGTTTCCTCACTTCGAAATTTCGACAAGCTTCTATTATTCGCTGCTGCCAACAGCAACTCCGTATTCTCGCAACGCAATCTTCAGTGGCATGCTGCCGAGCGAAATGGCGAAAAAATATCCGAAGCTTTGGGCGGATGGTGAGGAAGACGAGCATTCCCGAAACCGCGATGAAGAACAGCTGCTCAACGACCAGCTCAAGCGCAATCGAGTTAGCGCCAAGGTGAAATACGACAAGCTGATCAGCTCAAATGATGGGGTCAACTTCGCCCAAAACGTTCACGGACTTGCGGATTTTGACTTGAGCGCTGTAGTCGTAAACTTTGTCGATATCCTCGCACATAGCCGATCCGACTCGGCTGTTCTCAAAGAGATCGCCCCGGATGAAAGAGCGTACCGAGCCCTGACTCGAACGTGGTTCGAACATTCGTGGCTATTTCAAGCGTTACAAACGTTGAAGTCTCTGGATGCACACATCGTTTTAACGACCGATCATGGAGCTATCCGAAGCCTGCATCCAACAAAAGTCATCGGCGATCGGCAAACGTCTACCGCCCTGCGATATAAGTACGGCAAGAACTTAAAGGCTGATAGACGTCACGCGATATTTGTGAAAGATCCAGAGAAGTACGGACTTCCACGCGGGTCGCTGAATACGAACTTCATTATCGCAAAGGAAGACTACTACTTCGTATATCCGACGAACTACAACCAGTACTCGAACAAGTACAAAGATTCATTGCAGCACGGTGGGGCATCTCTCGAAGAGATGATTTTGCCGATCATTCAACTAAAAGCGAAGTAGCGAAAGGCTGGCCGTCGTACATGTCCGCAAGAATCCACACACAGTCTCCCGAACAAACGCTTGAGGCCGGCGCTGAGTTTGCAAAAACGCTTGGCGCCGGAGCCATTGTGGCCCTCTATGGGGACCTTGGTGCCGGTAAGACCGAGTTTGTTCGCGGGGTGTGCTCCGGTCTGGGAGTCCCTCCTTCAACGGTGACCAGCCCGACGTTTGCAATCGTCAACGAGTATCCGGACGGTCGACTGCCGGTCTTTCATTTTGACGTGTACCGCGTGAAAACAGTCGGCGAGTTGTTTGAGCTTGGCTACGAGGACTATTTCTTCGGTGACGGCGTTTGTTTAATCGAATGGCCATCACTGATCGAGGCGCTTCTTCCGGACGATACAATCCGCATTAACATTTCTCATCTGGACGGTGGGCGGGAAATCACGTTCGATTACCAGGTCGAGCAATCTCCAGCGTAGACAACCTGCCTAAGAAATCCGGCAGAAACAGCCTAGCGTAAACAACTCAGCATCGTATCTCTTAGGCAAGAAACCGACTTGCAGTTTGTCTAATGAACCAACCCCGAAACCCAGCATCCTCGACTCGGGATGCGTACAACTTTCTGATGTCGCTCCCGCGTTACGACAAACGTGGCGCCGCATCTTTGAAGCCTGGCTTTGAGCGAATTAACAAGTTGCTTGCGCTAGTTGGCAACCCACACCGTGCTTATCCGATTGCCCACGTTGCGGGGACAAACGGAAAAGGGTCAACCTGCTCCATGTTGGCGGCTATTGGCACGGCGGCGGGGCTGCGCGTTGGACTACAAACGTCACCGCACGTTTTTGATGTAACCGAGCGCATGCGGATCGACGGTGTACCGGCGCGTGCGGCGTGGTTGGATCGGACGGTCCGAATTCTTCGCCGGCCAATTGAACAAATTGGTCCCAGCTTTTTCGAGGCCACGACAGCCCTGTCGTTCCTCTATTTCGCCGAACACTCGGTTGACCTCGCAGTAGTTGAGGTTGGACTCGGAGGCCGGCTTGATGCGACGAACATCGTTGACCCAGTGGTATGCGGTATAACAGCTATTGGGCTGGACCACGTCGCCATTCTGGGGAGCACGCTGCCGGCTATTGCTGCCGAGAAAGCGGGCATTATCAAACCGGGGGTCCCTGTGTTCACGAGCAATACCAATCCCGAGGTGTTGCAGGTTCTGAGAGCAAAGGCATCGAAAATTGGAGCACCGCTTCGATTAACGAGCGAAGAATTTCGGGAGGTTCGGGTCATCAACGCGGAATTGAACACAGTAGTCATTGAAAGTAAGCGACATCGATTCGGGGAGATAGAACTCGACCTCAAAGGTCATCATCAGCTCGAAAACGCTG
>CBDTVC010000703.1:0-2240 GCA_965363925.1 uncultured bacterium
AACCAGGTACCGTTCGGTCGATGGAACTTGAGAACCGTGACAGAGAATTGCGCGCCCGGCTATGCGCAAAGGAATATGACACGTGTGGCTCTCTCGTACCGACCAACTTGCCCGTGCCGCTATCCAGCGAAGCGACAGAAGATTCGTCGGCGTTTGGCAAAAACGAACCGACGCTGGAATTCCGCAGTCAGAACTTCTCGACCGCCGACTCAACGTTGGACGAAGCAATCCTACAATTTCAAACGATTCATGGTCTGGAGGTGGACGGGATAGTTGGTGAGCGTACGCTTGCAGCTCTAAATGTTACAGCCGGTGATCGTGCTAGACAGTTGAATTGTGTAGCCACGAAAATCCGCAGTCAAAGAGAAACGTCCAGCATTCAGGTGATTGCAAATATTCCGGCGTTTCGACTCGACCTGATCATCGACGATACGGTCTCCTTTTCGTCGAGGCTAATTGTCGGGACGTTGCGAAGGCAGACACCGACCTTCTCCACTCGGCTTGAGGCAATAATCATCGCTCCGTACTGGCACATCCCGCGGAGTATTGCGGTTCAGGAACTACTTCCAAACCTGAAGCGTGACGCGAACTACGCGAGGCGGCAGCATATCAAGGTGTTTCGCGACGGGCGGATCGTTAAGCAAACCACCATTAACTGGTCCGATTTCTCAGCCACCAACTTTCCGTTTAGGCTGCGGCAGGAGCCGGGTCGATGGAATGCGCTTGGAAGAATGAAATTCAGTGTCCCTAACTCTATGCAGATTGGTTTGCATGGCACGCCAAACGAAGAGCTGTTTGAACAGGCGTGCAGGACATTCAGTCATGGGTGCATCCGCGTTGAAGAACCTGAGCGCTTGGCTGCAGCACTCGTTGCTGATGACACACTTTGGACCGTTGAGCAAATCATTGCCCGCGAAGAAAACAACGCCACAGAAACGCTTGTTTTGGAAAGTCCGGTCCCGTTCAAATCGGTTTATTGGACGGCCTGGGTCGATGAGGAGTCACGCGTACGTTTTGCGCCAGATGTTTACCGGCGTGACGTGTGCAGCACAGACAGACGTTCCCCTCCAGCTGAGGTATCGCGGTCGCCCGATTAAAAGATGATTGACGGTTGGTCTATCGAAACAGCGGCAGTCGTCAGTTGTCACGCGTCAGGCTCGAGATGTACGCTGTGGTGCACAATTTCGATTTCGCTCTCTGACTTACCAAGCACACTTTTCTTGAACCAGTGCTCGACATCGTACTGAATCATGGCCAGTGCGGGAACGAGCAGCATCAGAATCGCAGTGGCAAACACAATCCCGAACGCGAGGCTTGCGGCCATCGGAATGAGAAACTGGGCCTGAAGACTCCTCTCGAGCACCAGAGGAAACACGCCCAAGAACGTTGTCAGCGAGGTAAGTAGAATTGGTCTGAATCGGGCCTTTGCACCGGCGATGATCGCATCGCGCATGTGCATTCCTTCAAGTGCTTTTTCGTTGATGAAATCCAGCATCACGAGGGAGTCATTTACGACCACCCCCGAGAGTCCGATTATCCCAAAGATGCTAAGCAATCCAAGCGAGAGCCCAAGAACAAGGTGACCGACTATTGCACCAATGATTCCGAACGGAATGGCAGCCATGATGATGATGGGCTGAATGTAGCTACGGAATGGGATGGCCAGCAACGCATACATCACAAAAAGTACGAGTATGAACCCGCGCCCTAAAGCCCCGAAGGATTCTGCCTGCTGCTCCTGTTCACCACCAAACGTATACAGTAGCTGCGGGTAGTCGGCTTGTAGAGCTGGAAGAATCCTGTCGGTCAATTCAGTGGATACTTCTTGTCCGGTGACCACCGCGGGGTTCACATCGGCCGTAACTGTAACGACGCGTCGTCCATCTTTTCTGCGGATAACCGACGGCGCTTCTCCAAACGAGGCATCTGCCACTTGGCGCAACGGAACCTCGCCGCCGGGTACGCGGATGCGATACCGCTCAACATCAGAAACAGCGTTCCGCTCATCTTCCGGAAGTCTAACATAGACGCGCATATCTTCACGACCTCGCTGAACACGCAATGCCTGGTCCCCAAAGAAAGCGGCGCGAACCTGCGATGCGACGTCTTGCAAGGTCACACCAAACGTACGGGCAGACGGTTTTAGGCGAAGCTGAATCTCTTCCATTGCCTGATCCTGATCGCTCGTGATGTCGAACACGCCATCAAATTGCGCCAGGTCTCCGGCAAGCCGTTCAGTG
>CBDTVC010000704.1:0-2237 GCA_965363925.1 uncultured bacterium
GGCACGATTCTCGCGGACGATTGATTCAAACAGCCGATCCGGCGTCGGATCCCACTATTCTCAGTAGTCCCAGACACTTTTTCGGCGTCGCGTTCGTAGCGCGGCACATATTTTCCAATGCGGCTAGATCGTCTTGTCGAACCGGTATCACCAGCCGGTCGAATGTTCTCAGCATCGGTTCAGGTCATGATCCTGCTGTCGATCGCAGCGTTCTGTGTTGAAACGCTGCCCGACCTGTCTCCACAACTTCGTGGAAGACTGGCTGCATTCGAGTTGGTGTGCGTGGTGCTGTTCTCGATTGAATATGGCATCCGTCTCGTTGCATCTAAGCCCTGGCGCAAATACGCGTTCAGTTTTTTCGGGATAGTGGATCTGATTGCCATTCTGCCCTTCTTCTTGAGTCTGGCAACCACGTTGTTTGTTGGCGTCGACCTGCGATCGATCAGGTTGTTCAGATTGTTCCGACTAATCCGGGTGTTGAAGCTAGTGCGCTACTCGGCCGCTGCGCGGCGCTTAGCCACCGCGTTCCGCACGATTCGAGCCGAGCTCGCGTTGGTGCTCATGGCCTGCGCCTTCCTTCTATTCGCCTCCTCGGTCGGGATATACTATTTCGAGAGCGCCGCACAACCCCAACAGTTCGGCTCGATCTTTCACTGTATGTGGTGGTCGGTTTCTACCCTGACCACGGTTGGTTATGGAGACGTATACCCGATTACTCTGGGTGGTCGGATGTTCACTTCCATTATCCTCTTCGTCGGGCTGGGCGTGGTAGCTGTTCCTGCCGGACTTGTAGCAGGTGCCGTATCGCGGTCCACGGACGCCGACATCAATGTCGCAACCGACGAGGAGCCAGATTCAGCCCCGATGGCGATGGACGAAGCGGCCTAATTCGTGCCTCTCGTAAGACAGGCGACCGCCGCCGCCAGCGAAAGGGAACACCCAGCCGACGAGAAGTGCAAGTGGCAACGAAGCCACAGAACGAGTGGTCACCGTCGCCATTGCTTGATCGACACCTCCGAGCCAGCAAACGTGGCAAATTTGTACTCAACCATCGACTCTGAGGAACAGACTTGGCGGCCCTTTATTGAAGTTGGATGGCCGACCAACCCAATGCCCGCCCCACACTCCTATTTATTCCGGATATCAGTGGCTTTACGAGTTTCGTGAACGACACGGAGATAAGTCACAGCCAACATATCATCTCGGAGCTACTGGAGAAGCTGGTTGATTCGAACGAAATCGGGCTTACCATATCTTCGTTTGAAGGTGACGCAATTCTGTTTTATCGCGAGGGCCCCGCTCCGACCGCTGCAGAGTTGCTTGCTCAGGTGCAGAAGATGTATGTACAATTCCATGCCAGTCTGAAGGTGCATGAGGCGTACCGGATCTGTCAATGTGGGGCGTGCTCGTCTGCGAATCAGTTGCGGATCAAGTTCTTCGCACACTATGGAGAAGTCGGACAGTCCACGATCAAGGACCACGCTACGATTTTTGGACGTGAAGTGATCGTCGTACATCGGTTGATGAAGAACGAGGTGCCGGCCGATGAATACGTCTTGATAACTGACGATCTGCAAACTGCCTTTTCTAATTGGATACGTGTTGAACAAGTTGCGTGGTATCGACCGGAGATGATTAAGGCGGAGTATGATTTCGGATCGGTCGAGTACAGCTACATTCTGCTGGATCCACTTCATGAGCTCGTACCCGAACCTGAAATTAAAGACTTCGGCCTTGGACCAGAGACGACGATGGTCGTCTCAACTTCAACTACGATTGGCGCGCCGCTTGATCTGGTCTTCGACGTGCTTTCGGACCTGTCTATCAGGCACGAGTGGCTTGTGGGTTTGACCGGAAGTGACCAACTGAACAGCAGTATTACTCGCAACGGCTCGACGCACCGATGCGTGATCAAGGATACGGCTAGTGACCCGTTTCTCGTTTCGCACGGATTCGAGACGAAAAAGGACTATGTAGCGTTTACGGAAACCGATAGCCGTGCCGGATTCGAAGCAGTGTTTGTGCTCGAAAGGGTTGGTTCTACCGAGACGTTGCTCCACTTGACCTACTATCTCAAGAGTAATGCCGTCAAAGAACTCCTATTTCGGCTTTTCTTTAAGCGTAAACTTCAGCGAGACACTGAGCAATCGCTTATCAATCTGGCTGATAGGTGCGAGACGCTACACGTGGACGGATCGGAGCACCCCTCCCATATTGTACTGGACTCGGTACTTTCG
>CBDTVC010000705.1:0-2236 GCA_965363925.1 uncultured bacterium
CAAGAAGCGTAAGCTTCAGGTTGGTGACATGATGGCCGGTCGACACGGTAACAAGGGTGTGGTCGCGAAGATCGTTCCCATGGAAGACATGCCATTCCTCGAAGACGGAACGCCCTGTGACATCGTGCTGAACCCTCTTGGGGTGCCTTCGCGAATGAACCTTGGTCAGATCTTCGAGACGCTCCTGGGTTGGGCAGGTTCACACCTCGGCAAGAAGTTCGCGACACCGATTTTTGACGGCGCGAGCATGGATGATATCGAGAGTCACCTCGCGGAGGCCGGACTACCAACGGACGGACGTGCACAGCTTTATGATGGGCACACCGGGACAGCGTTTGACCAGCTTACGACGGTTGGCCAGATCTACATGTTGAAGTTGAGTCACTTGGTGGATGACAAGATCCATGCACGATCAATCGGGCCTTATTCCCTTATTACGCAGCAGCCACTTGGTGGTAAGGCGCAGTTTGGTGGTCAGCGGCTCGGAGAAATGGAAGTCTGGGCTCTGTATGCCTACGGTGCCGCCAACGTGTTGCAGGAAATGTTGACGTACAAGTCAGATGACGTCCAAGGGCGTTCGAAAGCTTACGAGTGCATCGTGAAGGGTGAGAACATGCCTGAGCCGGGTGTCCCCGAAAGCTTCAACGTTCTGATTCGTGAGCTGCAGGGATTGGGTCTCGAAGTCAAGCTCGACTAGACATCGGCTTCGGCCGCTGCAAGTTGGGAAGTAGTAAAAACTGTTTGGTCACAATTGATCCTAGAGGGTATCGCGAATGCCGTACGGTAAAACGCACAAGATCAAAAAGAACTTTTCAAACATAACCGTCTCCTTGGCGTCGCCCGAGTCAATACTCGAGCGCTCGTACGGAGAGGTTCTAAAGCCTGAAACGATTAACTATCGATCGTTCAAGCCGGAAAAGGATGGCCTTTTTTGCGAAAAGATCTTTGGTCCGGTAAAGGACTGGGAATGCCATTGCGGCAAATACAAACGGATCCGATACAAAGGTATCATTTGTGACCGTTGTGGTGTTGAAGTCACGCAGAAATCTGTGCGACGTGAACGAGCAGGGCACATCACCCTGAGCGTTCCCGTGGTTCACATCTGGTACTTCAAGACGCTACCAAACAAGATTGGACACCTGATCGGTCTGAAGTCGAAAGATCTCGAGAAGGTCATCTACTACGAGAATTACGTCGTACTTCAGCCGGGCTGTGCAGCCGATCTAGGGATTGAAGAAAAGCAGTTACTCGGCGAAGAGGACTACTTCAATGTGCTCTATCAGATTCGCGAAGACAACAATCGACTGGACGATGATGATCCTGACAAGTTCGTAGCCAAGATTGGTGGCGAAGCTGTCGAAGAAATGCTGAAGCGTGCAGATCTCGATTCACAGTCGATGGAGCTCCGGTTCCAGGTAAAGACCGAAACGAGTCAGCAGAGAAAAGCTGAAGCGCTAAAGCGACTAACGGTTACCGAAGCGTTCCGAGAAGCAAACAAGCGACTGGAGAATCGTCCAGAGTGGATGGTCATGCGCGTCATTCCGGTGATTCCTCCCGAATTGCGGCCGCTAGTTCCGCTCGAAGGTGGTCGGTTTGCAACGAGTGACTTGAATGATTTGTATCGACGGGTCATCATCCGCAATAACCGTCTGAAGCGTCTTATTGATATCAAGGCTCCAGAAGTTATTCTCCGCAACGAGAAGCGAATGCTTCAGGAAGCCGTTGATTCGTTGTTTGATAATAGTCGAAAGGCTAATGCAGTTCGCTCTGACTCCAACCGTGCGTTGAAGTCGCTCTCGGATATGCTCAAAGGAAAGCAGGGTCGTTTCCGACAGAACCTGCTTGGAAAGCGTGTTGACTACTCGGGACGTTCCGTAATCGTGGTTGGACCTGAGCTGCAGCTTCATCAGTGCGGCCTTCCTAAAGAGATGGCGGTTGAACTCTTCAAGCCGTTTATCATCCGAAAGCTGATCGAACGTGGAATTGTCAAGACAGTCAAAAGTGCGAAGAAGGTCGTTGACCGTCGTACAGCTGATGTGTGGGATATCCTCGAGAAGGTGATTGCCGGTCGTCCGGTAATGTTGAATCGGGCTCCGACGCTTCACCGGCTCGGCATCCAGGCCTTTCAGCCCGTCTTGATCGAAGGAAAAGCGATTCGATTGCATCCGCTGGTTTGTACGGCATTCAACGCTGACTTTGACGGCGACCAGATGGCCGTACACGTGCCATTGAGTCA
>CBDTVC010000706.1:0-2228 GCA_965363925.1 uncultured bacterium
CGATACCAAGGTGCGAGGGGGCAACGCCTTTTGACTCATCCTTTTCGCCCTGTGCCCGGTACAACATCACGCACGCTCCTCCAGCGGCAACAAGTGATGCACTGTCTTTTGAAGCCAACTTCCATGTTTCAATCAGTTGATCCAGTTCGGGGCCGCGTTCTATCAAAACAGCGGCCGCGTTCAGAACCACGCGCGACTCCCACGGATTGGCAGGGTTCGCTTCAAGAATCGGTTGGCCGCCGTGCAGACGCTCGGGTACAATCGGCGGCGGCGTGCCAATGCTGCGGATCTGCTGTTGTCTCGGCTGTTGTCTGGGTTTAGGAACGTCGTCTTGGGTCATTAAGTCACGTCTCGTTAGTTCTGGGCGGCGATCTCCAATGAGTCCCCGCGGCTCACTCGCAAATTTCCCGATGTAACGCGGGAGGTGCACCTTCGCCTGACCACGTCGGCGACGTCGCCACGCGGGAAGGAAATCCCATCGATCCGACCTGACCCATTGCCCTGACGATACTGCCCCGACGTAGAAGATGGCTAATCAGCCACTACAACCGATGCGGCCTCAGCAAGTCGAGGAGTGCCCCAACTGGCGCGGTGGCGTGGCCAATCACCGTGTCGGCAGCACCGTAGTACAGGTGCAGTATGCCATCAATGACAACCGCACCTTCAGCAAACACAACGTTGTTGACGTCACCGATAAGCTCAAAGTCAAATTCCGGTTCCAGTACGGGGTACGGGTACCGGGCAATAACGCGTCGAGGGTTGTCCAGGTCGAGCAAAGCAAG
Source organism: uncultured bacterium (assembly GCA_965363925.1). GTDB lineage: Bacteria > Bacteroidota > Rhodothermia > Rhodothermales > JABDKH01 > JAGQWL01. The sequence goes on from CBDTVC010000706.1 coordinate 783, forward strand.
ACCGGCGCGGTACACAAGGTTCTCGTCGACGCCATGGTAAATGATCAGCCAACCTTCATCGGTTTCGATCGGCGTCGGACCAGCTCCGACCTTGTTGCCCTCCCAATCAAACTCCGACTTCATTATAGTGTGTGTGTCGAGATCAGCAATGTGCTGCTCCCAGTAGGCTTCGGTCGGATTACACAGTTCCTCAAGGTCATTGAAAAACGCGATCTGAATATTCGGGACGATGCGATGCAACATCGCAATCTTCCCACCAATTCGGCCCGGGAAGATGACGGCATCTTTGTCGCGGATAGCCGGACCAATGATGCCCTGCTTCTCGACCGTTTCGAAATCTTTCGTAGTGGCCAGCGCAATCCGGACTCCGTTCGTGGCTCCGAAAGCTGGTTCAGAAAGTGCGGTGTACGTGATCAGGTAGGTGTCGTCGATCTTTGAGATTCGCGGATCTTCGGCGCCAAAGTGATCATACTCGGTGTCCGGATTGATAAAGGGTTTATCGTTCGCCTCAAAATGAACACCGTCGGTACCGCTTGCATAGCCTATGTACGACACATACGTGTCGTCAAACCCTTCGGTAAAACCCAATTCTTCCGGCACCTCCATTTTGATGCGGCCGTAGCCGGCTGGGACAGCGCGGAAGAGCAGATGAATCAGTGGTTTGTCTCCGTCAGCTGACGGTTCGTCCCGCCACGCACCTGGATTGAACACTGCTCCGCTGGCCCACTTGACATCGGGTTGAGGCTTGAGGATCGGTTTGGTCGTCTTCGTGAATACCGAACTTCGATTGGGATTCTGTTTCACTTATTTCGTACGCCTGCGCGTGAAAAACTAATTGCCGAGGGTTGAACTGAGAAATGCCCGGAGTTCGCTCCCTTCCAGTAGAAGCAGTTCCTCCTTCGCTAAATTCATAACTACCGCGAGACGCCGACCGTCGTCAGCATCGCGGCTGGTGAATACCCGATACAGGTACTCTTGCCCGTCTTTTGTCATCCGGATTGGTTCGCCGCCAACTGCATTGATCCATTCGCGGGCTTCGGGAATCTGTTCGATCTCGATGATGGTCATCAATGCCTCGATGGTTGATTCCGCTCCCGAATTTTGATTGATCAAATCGCTGCTCTGAATACCTTCAAAACCGCTGCTCTTTTTTGTCCTTCTGCTTCTAAAACAGCTGCTCTTCTATCCCTTTCAGCTCTCATTTGCTTTTCCATTGCTTGCATAATGTCAGCTGGAGGTGAAATATCCTGAAGTTCAACTCTGTTTACCTTAACTCCCCATTTATTTGTGGCATCATCTAATATTGAGCGTAATTTTGTATTAATGGTATCTCTTGAACTTAATGATTCATCTAATTCAAGTTCACCAATTACATTTCTTAATGTAGTTTGAGTTAGTTTCTCAATTGCATCTGGCAAATTCTCAATTTCGTAGGTTGCTTTAACA
>CBDTVC010000707.1:0-2222 GCA_965363925.1 uncultured bacterium
CTGGTCGCGATAGCGGCTTTTGGACCATCCACAGACTTCTCCCCGGAAATCGCCAATCAATTACCGAAAGTTGTCGACTACAACTTTCACGTCAAGCCAATTCTTTCGGACCGATGTTACAAATGCCATGGTCCCGATTCGAACACCCGCGAGGCCGGCCTACGGCTTGACCTTGAGGAACACGCAACCTCCAAGCTGGAGTCCGGAGGTCGTGCAATTGTTGGCGGAAGTACGGGTCGAAGTAAGGTTGTTTCCCGAATAGCCAGTGCCGACCCACTGCACGTCATGCCGCCGGTGACATCAAATCTCGTGCTGACCGACTACGAAAAGGCTGTTATCATCAAGTGGATCGATCAGGGTGCAAAATGGAAACCACACTGGGCGTTTCTTCCAGTGAATCAGGTCGAGCCGCCGAGGGTGCGGCAAGACGAAGCGGATACCTGGACACAAAACGAAATTGATCAGTTCGTTGTGACGAGGCTTGAGTCGGCGGGTCTGACGCCCAATCAGAAGGCGGACAAAGAGCGATTGATTCGAAGGATCACGTTTGACCTGACGGGTCTTCCGCCATCGATTGAGGAAATTGATGCCTTCCTCGCTGATCCTGCAAACGAAGCGTTTGGAACCGTTGTTGACCGCCTGCTGGCTTCCGGCGCTTACGGAGAGCACATGGCGGCGGAGTGGTTAGACGTCGCTCGCTACGCCGACTCCCACGGTTACCAGGATGATGGGTTGCGGAACATGTGGCCGTGGCGCGATTGGGTCATTGGGGCGTTTAACGAGAATATGCCGTACGACAAATTCTTGACTGTCCAGCTAGCGGGTGACTTGCTGCCGGACCGCACACGCGATCAGCTTCTGGCCACGGGGTTTAATCGTAATCACCTTCAGTCTCAGGAGGGGGGCATCGTACCGGAAGAATACCGTGTTGATTACGTCGCGGATCGAACCAATACCTTGGGGCGGTCGATGCTCGGGCTCACGGTTGAGTGTTCCCGTTGCCACGACCACAAATTCGATCCGATCACTCAGAAAGATTATTTCGAGCTCTTTGCATTCTTTAACAACGTGAATGAGTTTGGAAATATTCCGTACGCCGGTGAAGCGAGTCCGACCGTGATCCTGACAACTGATGAAGCTGCAGATTCGCTAAAATCCATCAACGCGGAAATTGCTAAACTGGAGCTTCTTGTCGATACGACGAACCCTCGTTTTGAAGGCGGGTTCGAACAATGGAGTACTGAGAATCCGTCTGTGGTTTTCGAACCGGTTGGTCGGATTGCATATTACCCGCTCGACGAAATCAACGACCGCACCTCACCAAACGTTGACGATGCCGACAATCCCGCTGGTCTTTACGGCGACGCGGACAAAACCACGCGAACGGTTCCGGGAGTTCGCGGCAACGGCCAAAAACTCGTAGGCGATACGTTTATTCAGGCAGACGGGAAAGTCGGTTTCTTCGAAAGAAACGAACCGTTCTCGATCGCGATGTGGGTCAATATCGAGAACGAAGCGCCGGACGGTCCGCTGTTCAATAAGTCTGGGGGATACTTCAATGGCATGCGTGGCTATGCGGCGATGTTGACGACGGATGGGCATCTTACGCTGAGTTTAAATCACGTCTTCCCGGCGAACTCGATTTCTATCCAGACCACCGAGCCACTTCCGCAGTTTGAGTTTTTTCACCTGGCGATGACCTATGACGGCTCCAGTCGGGCTGCCGGCCTGAAGTTGCTGGTCAACGGTGATACGTATCCCACAAAGGTGACTGCCGACAATCTTAAGATGTCCATACTCTACCAAGTGGATCCCCGCGACGGTAAGCGTTCGAATTGGGGGGATGCTGGAGTGCTACGACTTGGGTGGATGGAGCCGAATACGGCGAAGTTGGACAGCGTTGTGGTTGACGAGTTCATGGTATTTGGTCGCGCGTTGACAATGGGTGAGGTGGCGACCCTGGCTTCGTTGGAATTAGCAGCAGATGATTCGCCCGGAAGTGCGACGGTGACTGGTTCCAATACAGAGACACACCATCGGCGGACCTATTACGTTACCACCGTTGATGCGGACTACCGCCTCGACTTCGATAAACTAACCGAGTTGCGCGGCCAGCAGAACGAGATTATGACTCGGCAGCAGGAAGTAATGGTGATTGAGGAATTGTTGGAGCCGCGGCAGACGTTCGTGCTAAATCGAGGGGCGTACGATTCGCCGACCGA
>CBDTVC010000708.1:0-2212 GCA_965363925.1 uncultured bacterium
TCTCGGATTTATCTCCACACGGATTATCCTGACGATCGCATTCTTTGTGATCATGATGCCGTTTGGCGTCGTGCTTCGGCTGCTTGGCCGCGATCTGCTTTCGCTTCGGTTGGATCGAAATGCGGAATCTTACTGGTTGCCGGTAGAACCGGATGGCCCACAGACCAGGCCGACAAAGCCCTACTAGGTAGGCTAGGACAAGGGCTTCCTGGTTGATTTAACGCGTGATTTCCATCACGACCAATTCAACGGTGCCGGCTGGTACTTGAATTTTGACCACGTCTCCGACTGCGCTACCGAGCAAACCTTTTCCGATGGGGCTGGAGATTGAAATACGACCACTGGCCAGATCTGCTTCCGGCGCATTTACAAGGGTGTAGTTCTGTTCGGCCTTTGTCTTCCGATTCTGAACTTTCACCCTCGAAAGTATGAACGCCTTTGACGAGTCAACCTTGGTTTCGTCGATGAGGCGGGCGTTTGCCATAGTATCCGCAAGCTTTGCAATCTTAGCCTCCAAGTGCCCTTGCTCTTCTTTAGCTGCGTCGTACTCAGCATTCTCGGACAGGTCACCCTGTGCACGAGCATCTGCGATTGCCCCAGCAATTCGCACGCGCTCCTTGGATCGACAGAAGTATAATTCAGCCTTGAGTTTTTCAAGGCCGTCTTTCGTCAGGTATACAGGCTTAGGCTCACTCATTTCAGATGCGTCGTAATCGAATGTTACTTTTCTGGCGCGTGCCACAAATAAAAAAAGACGCCACAACGGTAGTTGCGGCGACGGGTGGCAACGCGTCGGTTAATTGGGTTGATCCATACGCTGAAGACATGCTTCAGTCTTCACGCTTTCGCTATGGTTCTCAATACAGCGGTTCTCAATACCGTAGTCTCAATACCGCGATTCTCTACGCAGGGACTCTGCAGACGGCCACGCCGAGGCGAGAACTCAAATCGAACAGAGTCGTGGTAGGGAAGACGGTAACTTCGGTTCCGATGGCAATCCCCGAACGAATCGGACGGTCAACCAGAACCATTCCAAATCCGCGATAACGCATCCAAAACCCTGTTCGAAGAGCGTATTACTGGCTGCCCGTCCTAAGGATCCCGACCCAACGTCGTTGCAATGTTGCTACCAACCTCGACGTAAGTCTGGCAGAGAGACCCGGTCATGACTTACGGTCTTGACCGGCACTGGTTTGTAGTCGGTCACCTCCTGAATTGGCTGACGGATCGCTTTTGGACGAATGCCCTCTTCAAACCGCGCACTCCAATACGAATCGGACAGGCTTGAAACCGTTACTCCCGCACTACTGGATGCATGAGAGAATTCGTCGCCGCCAAGGTAGACGCCGACATGCTTTTGTTTCGGACCAGTTTCGAAGAACACGAGGTCGCCAACGTCGAGCTGTGATCGCCGAACCGGTTCACCAACGGTCCGTTGACTCGTCGTTGATCGCGGCAATTGAAGCCCGAGTGCATCTTGATAAAGTACCTGAACAAAGGCTGAGCAGTCAATCCCGGATCGCGTTGATCCACCAAAAGAATACGGCGTTCCCATCCAGCTGTTGGTTTCCTCTATCAACGATGCCCGAACATTCGGAAGATCTCGTGAAGAGTACTCTATCGTTTCGTCCCCGTTCGTGGTTCTTTCTGAACGTACTTGATCGACGCGATTCCGACTGTCGGATGAATAGAATTCGCTTGTCTCGCTTGGAACTTGAAAGACTGCACAACCGGCTAACCCGAAGAATGAGTATCCGACTGCAAAGAGCGTAAGCAAAGAAGTTCTTGCCGCGCGACGGAAAACGTGCACATGACCGACAAAGATCGTGGACGGTGGGATGTAATCACTGGTCATTTGAGCCGGGAACAGGTGTGCTAGCGGAAGGTAATAAACCGAAGACAAGAACCAAGCCGATATTGAGTGCCGAGGGTTTTGAGTTATGTGCCGCTCGGTACGATAACGGATAGGTAAATGTCTCGGCTAAAACCGGGCATTTGTTTAGGCCGCTTCGGTATTTGCGTAACGCCCGCCATTGGGCACTTTTGTAAGGTTATCGATATGGGAAAGACAGCATCGGTATTTGTGATCGCCGCTGCGGCGTTTGGCGCGGGCGCGGCTGCTGGTCTATTATTTGCACCGGCTTCTGGCGAGGAGAACAGGCGCCGGTTGTCGATTCAAGTCAAGGCACAGACGGCATCGCTCGAGCAACAG
>CBDTVC010000709.1:0-2181 GCA_965363925.1 uncultured bacterium
CCGTCTAGCTCTGACGGCAGTTCAAGTTGTTCGGAGCCAAATTCTGTCCAAATCTCTTTGTCAGAGGATATCGAAACCTCGACACTGCCAGGCAGAAATATCCACGCCCCCAGGTTTCGCATGAATCGACCTGTCACGTTTGTGACAAGTTGGGGATCACCCAAGTCGACAATCGCGTCGAGATCGCCTCCTTCTAAGGCATGCCAACAGCTTTTGTTAAAATCGGATGTGCACAGTGTCCCATCTATCAACCCCTCGGGACCGCTCCCCGGGTATTTGTCACTCAAAGAACCCGTCAATTCAATGCCCTTGCCGACAGCCAGGTGCGATTTTGTGACAGGCTCCTCAGCGGGTGTCTTCCCCCAATCTGTTTCGGACAGATCCAATCGATCATTGTTGGCTCGACTTTCGCGAATCAACAAGCTATCCATTCTGGCAAGCTCGCGCCCAAACGTCGTGTCATCTGCAAGATTCGTCAGTTCATCTGGATCGCTTGCCAGGTCAAAGAGCTGGCGATGTGATTCGCCGTTCACATCGTAGGCAATCAACTTCCAATTGTCTGATGTCCGAACTCCCCGCTGGATATTTTTGTAAGCATAAAACACCGCATCGCGCACGGGCGCTTCCGAATTCTGGATTGCAGAGGACAGATTCCGACCGTCGACGGTCGAAGGAATTTTAACGTCGGCCAGCCCGGCAATCGTCGGAAAAAGATCAAGCAAATAGACAAGTGCATCGCGGCGTTCGTTTTTCGGCACGCCCGGTCCGGCAATGACCAGGGGTACTCGCATGCTGTGATCGTAGAGGTTTTGCTTTCCAAGTAAACCGTGGCTACCAACCGCCAATCCGTTATCACCCGCAAATACGACGATGGTCTTTTCGCGCACGCCGGTCTCGTCAAGGACGTCGAGAATCCGACCGATCTGTGCGTCAACCTCGCTAACCATTCCGTAGTACAACGCAATTTCCTTCCTGACTGCCTCAGGCGTTCGTGGATGAGGCAGCAACAACTCGTCTCGAACTGCTAACTCACCGTTATCAAACGGATGCTGGGGAGCAAAATTGGACGGAAGTGAAACCGAATCAGCTTGATACCAACTTGCATACGGCTCGGGAGGAGTACGCGGATCATGAGGCGAACTGAATGCGACGTAAGCAAAGAAGGGTGAGTCCGCTTCGTTTCGTGATCGGATAAATTCTATTGCGGCGTCTGCGAAAAGTGTACTGGAAAACGGACCGCGTTGCTCACGTGTCGAGTCGGGATACATCGCAGATTCGTCGTAGTCGTGTAACCACGGACCTTCGTGTCCGCCGTCCTGCGGCCAGTGCATGCCACCGAAGTAGATGTTCTTCCCTGATTGAAAACCGCGGTTAAACGCCTGCTTGTTGTTGTGCCATTTACCCGTTCCGAAAGTTTTGTATCCGGCGGATGCAAACTGAGTTGGCATCATGACATGTGATTCAGGTATGACGTCTCCAGATTCCTGAAGGTTGAAGAGGCTGCGCCCCGTCATCAGCATGGCACGGCTTGGCGCACACAGGGCACCGTGCATTCCACCCATTGTTTGTGCATGCGTAAAAGCAGTCCCTTCACGAACCAAACGGTCCATGTTTGGTGTCCGAATTTCTTCATTGCCAAGGGAATGCACGGTATTGAAACGCTGATCATCCGTAAAAAGGATGAGGACGTTTGGCCTCGGGTTCGCACTGACCTCAGATTCCGCTCCAGATATTTCGGAGTCACATCCCGAAAGGAGCAAAACAAACAGTAATGATCCAAAAAATCCGAAAGAAGGAGCACGATTCGGACTGCTTCCCAACCGATTCTGTGACGGCTGGGAAACAATGGTGCTGGGATTATTGGGTGTGTTGCGGATCTGGCGACGCACGACTACAATTTCTTTGGTTGACGAAAGATAACCCGTGTCCGCGAAATAGGGCGGCCGTTCTGTCGATTGCCGAATTTTGTGGGGCGGATTTTTGCAGGGCAGATGTTGCACGGTGGATTTCGCACAGTGGTTTTCGCACAGTGGATTCCCCATCGTGGACCCCGGCTGGAGTTTGCGAATGAGCTAATAAAACCGAAAGAGCCTCCCACTTCGTCCAGCCATACAAGTGTAAGTATCCCGATACCTGTAAACCCGAAACAAGGACGTCCGCGCAACTTGACCCGACGATGTT
>CBDTVC010000710.1:0-2180 GCA_965363925.1 uncultured bacterium
AGCGCTTGCTCTACTTGGTCTGGTGGCCGTATTCACCAGCCCGGCACTCGCCCAGATCACGGATGTAAACGTTCGGCAGATAACTGCCATACCGCAGTTGAATATCGATTCACTCAACACCGAGGCCGCATCGCTTGCCGCGCTTGGTGGATCGGCTGCCCGCGGAATAATCGGGAGACGAATTCTGGGCAACGACGAGATCGCCATCGGAGACACGGTTAGATTTACCGCTGTTGTCATGAGTAATCCGAAGAATTCCGGGAATGCGTCAATTCGAGACGGACAACCCGGACGTCTGCACATCTGGGTTCGTGACACAACAGCTGCAAGTCTTGGTGTCGAGGGTATGGGTATCCAGATTGTCGACAATACCTGGCTGCAGACGGGCAGTGGTGCCTTGCTGATTGGTGATGTCGTCGACATCATAAGCCCAGTGAGATCCTTCAGCGAAACAATTCAGCTAGATCCAGTCTCTGTTGTACCGATTGGCAGTCTTTCGGACTTCAACCTGCCGGAAACCCTGCTGGACCCGGTTTCCGTTTCGATCAGCGACATAAACATGAATGTTGGCGAAGGCGGCGCTACCCAGGCCAACTACGACAACTTGGCGAGCTTGCGCGGCCAATACGTTCAGATTGAAGGTGCGACAATCCTTGCAAGAAACATTGCCAGCAACCGACCGCAGTGGGCTCTAACGCAGGACGGGGGAACAACCTCCATGGCGGTGCAGGGAATTTCGCTTCGCTATCGAAACGATCGTTCGGACTATCCGGACGACTTCAACGCACAGTTCGACTTTCTTCCGCCGTCCCCAGGGTCGGTTGTCAACCTCCGTGGCTTCCTCGTTTTCGAGGACTTCTCGGATGTTGCTAACTACGCTCCCGAAGCGCTCCAGATTGTTCCAATGGAAGACGGCGATCTCGAGGTCACTGTCGCTGCACCACAGGTTCTGGTGGACGCGTTGACCGAGATTCCCGGTGCCGATCCGTTCGACGTTACTGCGAACGTTTCTGCGGATCCGACGCGTACGCTGACGTCCGTAACAGTGTCGTACTTCACTAGCGCGGCTAGCGATACGGTAACGGTTACGGCAACAAATTCAGAAGGAGACACGTGGACCGCTCCGATCCCATCACCGGGTGATGGCGAGTTTGTGACATTTTGGTATACCGCGGTAGACAACCTTGACACCGAGAATCGATCGCCTGATTCCTCGTACAAAGTGCTGGATGCTGGTATATCTACCATTGCCGACATCCAACGTACGGCTGATGATGGCGAGGGCCCAAGCCCATTCGCAGGTTTGACTTCGGCTATGGACGTTACGGCCGTGGTGATGACCGACCCTGCAACCTCGGGGTTCTTCTCGGTTCAAACGAGCGAAACGCTCGATCCTTGGACCGGCATTGTGCTACGAAACGTCTCGGGGCTCAAACGGGGCAATACGATCAACATCACCGAAGCAACGATCGAGGAAAGCTTCGGACTAACGCGACTTGATGATGTTGTCTTCACTGTTGTCGACACCACAACTGCTTCTTACGATTACAAAGTCGTGCCAACAAGCGTTCTGGTCGATCCCGCGATTGCCGAAGCGCATGAAAGCATGATGCTGCAATTTGACGCAGTGACAATTGTCTCAAATGATGAAGGGTTTGGTGAGTTTCTGGTTTCCTCAGACGGCACCGCAGAGAATGGCGTGCGTGTGGATGACGCGTCGGATGCGATTGATGGTGGTCTTGGCGTCAGCTTTGAAAACGGAAATACGGTCTCGTTTATCCGTGGGCTTCTAACATACTCGTTCGGTGACTTCAAGCTGCTGCCTGAAGACGCGGGTGATCTTGGCGACGTCAACGTAGGAGTCGACGACATCGTATTTGCCGACGGACTTGCACTTGAGCAGAACTTTCCAAATCCGTTTGCAACAAATACAACGATCAGCTACACAGTCGATGAGTCATCCGACGTTTCGCTGGTCGTCTACGACGTTCTTGGTCGCGAAGTGCGCACGCTTGTGAACAATGTTGTTCCAGCAGGCCGGCACACTGCGTCATTCGACGCGAGCGGTCTGGGAAGCGGGATGTATCTCTATCGACTAAATGTTGGTGGAGAGACTGCAACGCGATCAATGTTGCTCAGTCGCTAAACGCAGAATTGGAATGGATCAAGGGGCCGGCCTC
>CBDTVC010000711.1:0-2169 GCA_965363925.1 uncultured bacterium
TGTGTCCTGCGACACTTCAATCAAGCACGGGAAGTTTCCTTTGCCGTCATTCAGGCAAACCAGGTTTTTTGCCGAGGGATTTGAGAACGTTGTGCCGGTTGCGAATACCACATCGTCGAGGCCGTCTTTGTTCATGTCTGCAGCAACAACATCACGTGTGCGACGAATCTCGCCCGATGTAACTCTACAGGTGAAAATACTGCTTCCGTCGTTCGTGCAATAGTTATTTGCCGGCCCCCAGTTCGCAAATGCAACATCGTCGTTCTGGGCCATGGACGAGGAAGAAAGGGCGAGGAGAACGATCGGAAAGACCAGGGCTAGACGGCTTAGCTGTATACTCATAGTGTCGTGTGACGGATGTGGGAATGGTCGTGGCGAAGTTAACCACGATAAAGTTGTGACGTTACTTAAATTTGTGAAGAAAGGTCTACAATCTGTGTTGCCGTTGACGGTGAAAGTGACTCTTACGTTGGCTCGGATATCTACACGTCGGCCCAATTTACCAGTGGCGTCATTCTTGATACGAAGAAGCTACCGAACGGACTGTCTACGAAATGAAGGAGAGCTGATGATCAACAAATCGCTTGGATTCGCCTTGGTAATTGCGTGTTGTTCTTCCCCCATGGCAACGCTCGGTTCAAGTCCCCCTACCACCGTTTTTCAACAGGTTGTTTTCGAAGCCAACTTCGACGATACGCTCCTTTCGACAGAAAACGAGGCGCCGGTCGAAACGTCCAGTACAACTTTTGAAAACGGGGTATCCGGCAAAGGGGTCTTGATCGATCCTGGAGACGTTTTGCGGTATGCAGGCAGTGGAAATATTGATGCGTCAGCTGGGACGCTGTCCATGTGGGTTCGGCCCAATTGGAACCCCGGCACCTTCCTGTATCGGATCATGGTTCTGGGCAACACCCTCCATAATTTTGAAATACATGTCGATGAAGGTAGCCAGCTCGCATTTTCAGTCAACACGTCTCAGATAGACGGCAAACCTATAAAAGTAGCTTTTGCTGATACAGATAATTGGGCGGCGGATAATTGGATATTCCTGACGTTCACGTGGAGTTCGGAAAAGATTGTCATTTATACGAACGGCAGGCACGCAGGTGAACAGGAAGTAGGCTTTGATATTCCGGCCACAGTAGGCGATGACATTCACCTCGGGGGGCGTGACGGAGGCAACGCGTTTGATGGCGTTATGGATGACGTGCGCGTTTATGATCAGCCCTTAACTGCGGAAGCGGTTCAATCCGCTTACGAGGGGTATCTCCAGCAATCCCAGTTAATTTCTGTGATTGACATTTTTGACCGAAACGTTACTTCCGGAATTACGCTAGTGGATTGGGAAGGACCCGTGAGCAATCCGGCCCTCAAATATTTCCTAAAAGGAACTGCGGCGCTGGACTATCCACTCAGTGTGAACATGTTTTCCAGCGAAGAAAGGGCCATGTTCAGCTTGCCTTCAACGATCTCGACAAATGGCCCGGCAAAAAGCATGGTCCTAACGTCTTCGGATGACTTGGAATCCTTTTTGTTCTCGGTGTACATGGATGAGAACTTTGACAATGAGACGTTTGATCTCGTACTCCAATACACCGTAGCCGGTCTTCCATCCCGTCAGGATATTCCGGTGACAGTTATTGATCAGGATGTGGACAGGCCGTTGACCTATCCCGCGACCGTTGATTTTTCTGAAGCCCGGGATGCATTCATGCTGGATCCCAACACTCAAGCCGTGATCATCCAGGCGGCCGAAGATTGGTTGTATTTTGTCGATGGTTCGGGAATAGATGAGCTCCCGATTGGTGGCAGTTCTTTGGGTATTGGAGGTCAGGATCACCTGTTTGATGAGAAAACTGTAACCAATCCAGTTGCTTATTCGGGGTACTATCTGTACGCATTCGGGAATACCAACCAGAGCGAATGTGTCTGTTCTACTGGGTCGCCAAATAGAGAGCTCCTTCAAACGAGTGGTGGGGAGGTCGTGCCGATTTTCAGGATCGGGGCACTGCATCTGAATCTATACGGACAGGCTTATCAGACTGAACCGACTGGCTGGGAAGTGCTAAGTCCCTTCGAAAACTGGTCGCAGGAAGGTTTCATTGGCACGGATATGTATTCGCTTGCCAAACACGAAATTGGTCACGCAATGGTGTTTGAGAATTCGCC
>CBDTVC010000712.1:0-2153 GCA_965363925.1 uncultured bacterium
CGCATTAAGTTCGTCCATTGAACCACCGAACAGAACGGCCGACGCACGCTTGGCCGTAGTCAATTCGTCAGCACCGTGGACCATAGAAGTGATCTCAGCTGCCAGACGTTGCTGTGGAATACGCGCTCCGGGATTACCCGTCAATTCCGCTTCAAGACCATCGATGACTTCTTTATCAAGCCACGTGAAATACTTGAGGTAATTGATGACGTCACGATCATCCGTGTTGATCCAGAACTGATAAAATTTGTACGGCGATGTAAGGTTCGGATCCAGCCAAACGGTACCTGATTCGGACTTTCCAAATTTTGTCCCGGCGGCGTTCGTAACAAGAGGAAAAACCATCCCGCTTGCTTTGCCGCCGGCACTTTTGCGAATTAGTTCAGCTCCCGCAACGATGTTGCCCCACTGGTCACTGCCCCCCATCTGAAGCGTACAGTCGTACCGTTGGTACAAGACCTGGAAGTCATAAGACTGCAGCAACATGTAGGAGAATTCGGTATACGAAATCCCGTCCTCTGATTCGAGACGCCTCTTTACAGATTCTTTTGCCAACATGTAGTTGACGGTGAAATGTTTTCCAGTATCGCGTAGGAACTCCACCATTGAAAGAGAGCCGAGCCAATCGTGGTTGTTCACCATTAACGCTTTGTTCGTGGACTCGAAATCCAGGAAGGGTTCCAGTTGCGCGCGGATACCCTCGAGGTTCTCGTGAACCTTTTCGGGGGTGAGAAGCAACCGCTCCTTGGTCTTGCCACTTGGGTCTCCGATCAAACCAGTCCCTCCGCCAACGAGGGCGATCGGGCGGTGGCCGAATCGTTGCAACCTGGCAAGACACATAATCGGGAGCAACGAACCTACATGAAGGCTGGCTGCTGTGGGGTCAAATCCGATATAACCCGTTACGGTCTCCTGCTTGAATCGTTCTGCCAGATCCGGCGTGGCGTCGTAGATCAACCCCCTCCACTGCAGCTCTTCAAATAAACCCATTCTCTACTTGTGCTCGTTTGACAGTACTAAACCGTCATGCGTAAAGGATAAACCGTGCTCAAAAATAGCGTTCCAGCTTAAATTTCTCGCCAAGATAGCGTTTACGGACTTCAGGATCGGCTGCAAGCGCCTCCGCTGAGCCCTGCATCAAGATTTTACCTTCGTACAACAGATAGGCGCGATCCGTAATGGCCAGCGTTTCGTGGACATTGTGATCCGTAATCAGGACCCCGATTCCTTTCTTCTTGAGTTGGCCCACAATCTCCTGGATGTCCTCAACTGCGATTGGATCAACCCCCGCGAATGGCTCATCGAGAAGAAAGAACTTTGGCTTACTGGCAATCGCCCTGGCAATCTCGGTACGCCGCCGCTCACCGCCCGACAAGGTGTACCCTTTTGATCGACGCACCTTTTCCAGTCGGAATTCTTCGATCAATTCCTCGACGCGATTTTGCCGATCAGCCTTCGATATTTTCTGATATTCCAGAACCGCGTGCAAGTTGTCCTCTACCGACATCTGCGTGAATATCGATGCCTCCTGAGCCAGGTAGCCTACTCCGTTTCGCGATCGCTTGTACATCGGAAGATTTGTGACATCTTTATCCCCGATGTGGATGCGACCGCCTTCCGGTTTGACGAGACCGACAATCATATAAAACGTTGTAGTCTTTCCGGCTCCATTCGGACCAAGCAACCCCACGATTTCACCTTGCCGCACGGTTAGACTTACGTTACTGACAACCTCCCGCCGCTTGTAGCGCTTCGTCAGGTGAACCGCGCGAAGTGCGGTTGCGGCGTGCACGATCGGAGGGGCAGTGTCCGAAGAGTGGGAAAGGATCGCATCAAATGTTGCTTCTGATTCTCGCCGGTCCTCCTGTCGACGCTCCTGCAGCCGGCGTTCCGGACCGTCGTAATTGCCACTGCCGCCCGGCCGACGACGGTCTCCGCTGCGCCGATCGCCGCGTCGCCGTACAAAGTTCTCGCTATCCTCAGAGGCGTCTGGTCCAGCTGCAGTTTCACTGCCATCATCCAACCGCCCATCCGAGGCGTCTTTCATCACACTGGCATCATCCGTAGCCTTTCTGCTGGACGAGTCACCGCTGAGCGAGTCGGCGGGTTCGGATTCGTGCGGATCGGAATTGATGGAGTCACTCCCCTACCGC
>CBDTVC010000713.1:0-2142 GCA_965363925.1 uncultured bacterium
TGGCTCCAAAGGCGTTTTGTGGGGCGTGATTGTCGGGCTCATCGTCGCAAGCGTTATGTATCGGATACAAGGAATCATGAAGCTCGGTGAATTGTCCGACACGATGATGAAGGGTATTCAAGGACTTATACCAGTCGTCATCGTACTGGCCCTCGCATTCGGAATATCCGCCACTCAAAAAGAACTTGGCACTGGGGTTTTTCTGGCTCAAGCTGCTGAGTCCACCATCAATCCGGGATTCATTCCGGCGATCATCTTCCTTCTCGGTTGCCTGATGGCGTTCTCAACTGGTACTTCGTGGGGAACGTTTGCGATCATGGTACCGATTGTCGTACCGATGACTGTGCTCCTTGACATCCACCCGGGGCTCACACTTGCTGCGGCGCTGGGCGGCGGAATATTTGGTGACCATTGTTCGCCGATATCAGATAGTACAATTGTGGCCTCACTTGCATCAGCAACGGATCACATTGATCATGTCCGCACGCAGCTCCCTTACGCACTAATAGCGGCTGGGATCTCCCTGATTCTCTTCGTTATTGCGGGATTCGTATTGTAACGCGACCGGCTCGTTTGACGCGCGAAACGTGTAGGGGAGGGGGTGGACAGGGCACCTGATTTGCTGGTGAATGTGTTTGATCCGCAATCCGCTCCGAACGTTTTAATTACCTTCGATTAGTGCTACCAAATTGACAGTCTTCACTGTCTCCACAGTCTCCGGAAACGCTGCAGCCTAACGTACTCCGTGCGAAGCCAATCTGCTGGACCAAAGACCAAACCGTCGCTATCCAGTGTCGCTGTCTTTCGATCGACGATGACGCCGCTGGCGCGCGCTCTATGGAGGCCGTCAATAGAAGGCGCGGAGCATTTTCCCACCAATGGCCCATGCTTCATCTATGGAAACCATTCCAATCGATGGGATCCGTTTTTGATCAACTGCTTCACGCCCTGGGCGCAGCCAACTGCAGGCGTGATGACGCGAGAGTTCTTCCGAAGCAGGCCTCTTGGCAAGCTATTCCGGAGCGTCGGCATCCTGGCTGCAAGTAAACGTCTTGTAGAACCGTTCCTCGTTCGGCGTGTGCTTGAATTACTTCAGAGTAAACGGATGGTCGTGATCTTCCCCGAAGCCGGAGCCAGATGGGACGGCAAACCGCTTCCCTGGATGTCATCCACAGTGAAGCTTTTTGTCAGGGCTGGTGTCCCAATCCATCCGATCCGCATTCATGGTTCGTACGCTGCGTTCCCTCGGTGGGCAGACTATCCGCGACCTTCAAGGGTTGCCATCCAGGCATTGCCGCCTATCACATTTGACCGCGATACAGATGTTGTAGAAGCACAGGCTCTGCTGCAGTCACTCACGAACTTCGACGAAAACACAATGAGACCCGACTGCCGCCCGACTCGGGCGTTTCGGCCGGCGGCTGGAATTCACAGGTTGCTTTATCGAGATCCTTGGAACGATTCCGGCCCATTATTCTCGGCCGATGGGCAGACTGTAAAAAGTCCGGCCGGCAACCGGTCTTTCAAAATGCTTCCTGACAGCCGCCTGATTGATGCACGTGACGCTTCGATCGTATCTGCCGCTGATCTCTATGCTCAGATCCGCGCCATGCCTCTTCCGCGCACGCCGACCGGTGGTATTCTTGACGACTACGTTAAGGTTTATACCGAGACAACATTTCCGGTACTTGTCGATATCGGACAACAACGAGTGCAGCTATTCAATGATCGAATAGCGCTCGGGTCTGGGTCGCGCGCACAGACGATTAGTTTGGAGGACATTGTCTATTGTGATATTGAACGAAACTTCAAGCTGCAACTGTATCTCCGGAATAACACAGAACACATGATGCAATTCTCGTTTGTAGGATCAGGAAGTGCACTACAATGGAAAGACACGTTATCGATACTCAGACCCGAACTTGTTGGTCTTGATGCCCCTCAGTCAAGTAACGGAAATAGCGTCGCTGGTGCGTCGTCGAACAGTGATCGAGACGTGAACCAACGTTCAGACGTATGATCGGATGGGACCTTTCAATATCACCATCCGCGTTGTCTTTGGATGCGTTTATAATTGCAGCGTGCTTCAGCGTTGCGGTCGTTGTGCGGAAACATTCCACACTTCTGAAGCGGTACCTGATT
>CBDTVC010000714.1:0-2139 GCA_965363925.1 uncultured bacterium
GCAACGTGGTGCGGCATGCAGCCAGGTGAGAATCCGAGCCTCGTCATGTCCACGGTGCGAATGACCTGATTGCTCGGTATGTCAATGACAGACACCATGGCCGAGCCCTGATTAGCGACGTACAGTCTCGGACTGTCGTCGTCGAACGGTACTGATCCGTCAGATGCGGGCGCGCCGGCATCGATCCACTCTTTAATGGACTTGATCTCCGCTTGAGTCAATGCTGGTTCGTTTAGCTCCGCCGGATGCGAGCCGACGACATACTTGGTCGCAAGTTCGACAAGAAGTGAATTGTCCGAGTCGAACGCTATTACTGCCTCGCCGTGATCAGAGCCCTGAAATAGATGCGCCCACGAGTCAAGCCGAAGGCCGCGTTTGGCCTCGTCGCCGCCATGACAACGCACGCACTTTTCCGAAAGAATCGGGCGGACGGTGTCCCACTCCGTTTCTTGCGCAGCACGTTGCCGGTATTGGAGGTCCGGAAAAGTGTCCGTCGATTGACCAAGAGTCGACCATGGGGCCGCGACCGAAATTGCTAGTACGATGAAAAGGCGGAGTCGCACGGTTCTGGGCTACGGTTGCATTCTAAGTCGGAGGCTCGCGCCCTGGGAATATGCAAGCATAACGAATTTGGCGTACGCCGCTAGAAGGGATTCCCTTACATGAGGTGGGCATTTTGCCTACAAGCAGACGCCTGACGTCGGAACCTGGAGCAGATTCGGAATCAATACTCATCACTACTGGTAGAAGCGGTTCTCATCCTGCAGGACGATCATATCGTTTTCCAAATCAGGGCAGATGTGACCACTAAGTTGCTAAGCTTCGTGTCTGAACCACTTACACTTGATGCCTGCATGTTAGTAGGATGTGCACCTCAAGTGTAGGTTATACCGCACCTTGACTCCAGCGGCCCGCCAACGGTCAACTATGACGATTCACACACGCGATCAGTCACTCGATCGTTGTCGTCCCATCAAAAGACCCCACGAATGTCGTTAGCTCGAACTCAGCTTCCCTACGTTATGCGGCACGCAAGCGCCATCCAGTCGAATCGCGATCTCACGGGGGACATTGCCAGAGATAAGGTGCATTCTCATCCAAATCCATTCGTGTCAGCGTCCTAAAGGGAAAAAAAGCATCGAACGTGTTCTAGTAACGTCTCCGGATTGTATTCGGTACAGATACATCCCGCCAGGTAACACCCCTGCGTCAAATGACAATTCGAATCGTCCCGGCTCTTGAACTCGATCAATCAGGACCGCCACTTCCCGTCCCAGTACATCATACAGCGCCAGTCTCACTGGGCCATTATGAGAGACGTCGTAGCCGATCCGTGTCATCTGATTGAACGGATTTGGATAGTTTTGATGGAGCCGAAGCTCGCTGGGCAGCTCTGATGCATCATCTTCCTGAATCGCCACTGCTGTCGTTATGTCAACGACCACACTGGACGGACCGTAAATCAGAACAATATTCGTACCGGGTGGAGTTTCGACGGTTGAAAATTCTCCCGCAACGGAAGTGGCTGTTACAATTTCGAATCGATCACCCGCTTGAGGGGTAGCGCCATCCAGAACAGTGAGTCTCAGTGTACCAGACAGTGTAGCGGAGCCGTTCACGGAAAGCGCGTCGTGTGCATTTGGACCAAGTTCAAGTTCTAGTAGGCCGATTGGACTTTGAACATAGTCTCCAACAACCGTGAATACACTGGTAGTGCCCGTTGAATCGCCCGGACTAACCGTGCCTGAATTTGTGAAATCATACGGCCATTCCGCCCCACCGACGTACGCTCCCTCGCCCACAATAACCTCTTCGACATCCAGAACGGCGCCCTGCCGGAGAATCAGCGAATCCGCAAATATTCCTGTTGAATCGCTGAGTGAACCGTGTTTCGAAAGCGGGGGTGGCCCGAGCGTTAACACCGGTCCGATTACGGTTCCGAACGGACCGACGTCAAGAAAATTGGTTTTCGCGGCCGCATTGCCCAACGACCACAACGCAACCGGCGCGCCCAAGCCTACAGAAATGTAATCTGCTTCGAAGGAGGCACCGACCTCGCCAGAAAGAAGAACCAAACTTGTATCATTGTTTGCCGATGGAGAAATACCGAGTTGGGCTTCGGGTGTTGTCAGGCGAGCT
>CBDTVC010000715.1:0-2131 GCA_965363925.1 uncultured bacterium
CGTAGGGGCCCTTCTTCAAAAAGACGGGCATATCCAGCTCGGGATGAATACCAAGAACGGTATCGCCATCCGCAGAGCCTTCGAGTAACTGCTCCAGTAATTCCAACGTCACATCAGCAGGCGCAACATCCTCAGGAATGGACGACCGAATCGGCTCACCCTCCACCATCTTTTCGACGTATGGACCATAGCGGCCAACCCGAACAACATGATCACCCCACTTCGGCAGATGGATCTCGGAAACAGCCTTGGCATCGATTTTATCTAGACCTTCTTCGACTCGTTCCGCCAAACCGTCTTTCCCTTTGTAGAACTCTTGCAAGTACGGTTTGGACTTCACTTCACCCGACGCAATGTCATCAAGCACTTTCTCCATCTGCGCCGTAAATCCGAAATCGACTAGTTTGTCAAACTGCTGCTCGAGCAAATTCGTCGTTGCAAACGCGGTGAAGGTCGGGATTAATTGACTTCCCTTACGGCGAACGTAGCCCCGGCGGACAATCGTGTCCATGATGGTTGCGTACGTACTGGGTCGGCCGATTCCTTCCTGTTCCAACTTCTTAATCAGCGATGCTTCTGTGTAGCGGGCCGGAGGTTTGGTCTCATGTCCCAATGGCTCAACCGAATCACAATTGGGGATATCGCCAACTCCGAGTTTCGGTAGCGGCGATTCCTGATCCTCCAACGCTGCAGATGGATCATCCGAACCCTCAACATAAGCCCGAAAGTAGCCTGCGAACTCAATCGTTTTGCCGGATGCCCGGAATGTCGCGTCGTCGTCGCCGTCCGTTACTGAAAGCAAGACAGTTGTAAACCGCTGTCGCGCATCTGCCATTTGTGACGCGACCGTTCGTTTCCAAATCAGATCATAGAGTGCGCCTTCGGTACCCATGAGACCCAATTCATCTTTGGTCTTCATCTCTTTTCCGGCCGGCCTGATGGCTTCGTGGGCCTCCTGTGCGTTTCGAACCGTTCCGGAAAACTGGCGTGGGCCGTCACTGAGATAGTCGGACCCGTAACGCTCCTTTACCGCTTTTCGCGACGCGTCAACGGCTTCCGTCGACAGGTTTGTTGAATCCGTACGCATGTAGGTGATGTAGCCTTGCTCGTACAGTTTCTGTGCCACCTGCATGGTTTGCCGAGCCGACAAATGCAACTTCCGGCTACCCTCCTGCTGCAACGTCGAGGTAATAAACGGTGGCGACGCGGACCTCTTCTTCGTTGTCTCGACTACGGACTGCACGGCCCATTCCGATTTGGCCAGTCCAAGGGCAAGTGACCGGGCTTTCTCTTCGGAGATCAACGTAACGTTTTTTCCGAGCGTCAGCGATTCCTTGAGTTGGCCGGTCTCATCATCAAAGTCTTTTCCAGACGCCAAGCGGATTCCATTGTGTTGCGTCATCACAGCCTCAAACGGGCTGGTCTCGTGCTCCAACGCAGCCTTCAAATCCCAGTAGCTCGCCGGCACAAAGATCATCCGCTCTCTTTCTCGAACAACGCATAAACGAACGGCAACACTTTGAACGCGACCAGCCGACAACTTTGGTGCGACCTTTTTCCACAGCAACGGAGAGATGGAATATCCTACCAGTCTGTCAAGGATTCGCCTTGTCTCCTGCGCATCAACGAGGTTGAAATCGATTTCTCTCGTGTTATCCAGCGCTTCGAGAATTGCATCCTGCGTGATCTCGTGGAATACCATTCGGCGGACTGGCAACTTCGTCTTCAAAACGTTGACAAGGTGCCAGCCTATCGATTCTCCTTCCCGGTCTTCATCCGTCGCGATGTACAGTTCATCTGCGGATTTAAGAAGTGATTTTAACTTCGTTACAACTTTCTTCTTCTTGCTGGGAATGATGTAGAGCGGCTCATAGCCATCTTCTACGTTGATTCCGAGTCGAGACCATTTCTCCTTTTTTACAGCAGCGGGGATTTCGGCCGCATTTGAAGGCAGGTCACGGATGTGACCCATGCTGGCCTCCACGGTGTACTCAGCGGGCAAATATTTGCGTATTGTCTTCGCCTTAGTCGGCGACTCCACAACCACCAATCTTCGTTTTACTTCTTTGCTTGATTTGCTCACGCTGATCTGTTTATCGCGACGGTCTGTTCACTTGCCGTACGGTGGGAG
>CBDTVC010000716.1:0-2122 GCA_965363925.1 uncultured bacterium
CGCCCGGGAGAACCGGGCGTCCTTGTTTCAAACTCTGACTACGATTGTGTTTAGGCCGTCTGGTTACCCTTGTGGCGGCGTTACGCGGACACGAGGTTGTTCCTTACGAGGTATCAATTCGGCTCGCTCAGCCGTGTGGTACGCAAACGAAGCAATGATTGTCGCTGCCTGCTTTAGGTCATCCGCAATCGTGTGATCGTAAACGTCCATGTTCGAATGGTGCGTCCTCGAGCCATACGCGATCGGCTCTTGAATAAACTGAAAGCCTGGTAAACCTACCCCGTCAAATGACTGATGGTCAGTACCACCGGTGTTACTGATCGTCAACGTGGATGCACCGAGGTCGTTAAACGGCGTTAGCCATGAACGGAAAATCGGCTCAACCGCAGCGTTGCCCTGCATGTAAACGCCGCGAATCTTGCCTGTGCCATTATCCATGTTGTAGTAAGCCGAAAACTTCTCGTACGCCGGCTTGGTGTCTGGTGCGCCTCCATTTTCACCGCGTTCGGCAAGAGTCTCGCCAACGTAGGCACGTGAGCCAAGAAGGCCCTGCTCTTCACCGGTCCACAAGCCAATTCGGATTGTTCGGCGCGGTGCTCGTCCGAGTTCGGCGTACACGTTCTTCAAAATGCGCATCGCTTCCATCATGACCGCGCTGCCCGAGGCGTTGTCGGTTGCTCCCGTACCAGCATGCCAAGAGTCGAAGTGAGCACCAAGCATTACCACTTCGTCGCCGACTTCGCTGTCTGATCCTTTGAATTCACCGATGATATTTGATTCCATCGGGTCGTCGTCGTTGAACGTGACCCCGATACTCAAATCAAGCGAGACCGGAATGTCTTTTTCAAGCAGTCGCGCGATTCGGTTGTAGTGTTCTACCGCAACCGTCATTTGCGGTACGGTCTGCGGTTTCGATACGTCCCACGCACGCATCCTAACGTTTGGGTCGGACGAAGCCGGAACGCTGGCGCCGGAGACGAAGATCGTTCCGTAATCTCCCTTTGAACCACGGTCAATGATTGCCAATGGTTTTTCGGCAAATACCATGTTGGTCATTTGCTGCTGAAGCTGACGGCGGGCCATGAAGTCCGCGTTTCCGCCACGACGGTTGCCGCGGCGCCGCCTTACCTGAGATGGTGCTGCATTTGCGAGGTTTAACAGGTTCGAATCGTCCCGGCGCAGGGCCAGTGCCTCAAACGGCTCTTCGACCTGACGAATTTCCTGCATCATTACAATTTTTCCTTCGAGTTTGCCGCGGTACTGCTCGAGATCTTCAAGAGACTCGGCGTTAATCATCACAACCTCGCCGCTCATCTTGCCGTTGGTGCCGGGTGACCAGGCTTTCGGATAGGCGTTTAGCGGAAAAGAGCCGTAAGGCGTACGTACGGTCGCCATCATTTCATCAAGTGTCCATCCGCGACCAAATGGCCCCCATTCGTCTTTGTGCACATTGGTCATTCCCAGTTCGCGGAACTCGCCTAGCGCCCAGTCGGATGCGGCGTCCAGCGCTGGCGAGCCTGTAAGGCGCGCGCCATAAACGTCCGTCATCCACGTCATGTAGTCCATGACATGGCTGTCTTCCATTCCGGCTTTGCGTATCAATTCCACTGCGGCATCATCAACCGGCTCTGCTTCGACTTGCGCCTGAACGGGTGCGGCGAAGGAAGCGATCAAGAGCAGGGTGAGTGCTCCACTTGTAAATCGTGTTTTCATCGTTGGGGTCTCGCGTTTCTTAGACTGAGCATTCGAAGATCGGGGAATCCGGCAGAACGCTGAAAAATTCCCGATAGGCAATCCGGGATCGTAAGGTAGTGATATCGATTATAGACGAAACGAAATCAAGATCGATTCCCTCTGGCCTCGCTTTCGGGCAAGACCCGGTATTGACTTTGATGCCCTACTGCTGGTCCTTTTTCCCGCCTCGCTAGTGGGTTGACATCCGGCCAGTTTTCCCAATCAATCACCAACTCCTCCTCTCGATCTATTATTATGACGCAAAATCGGGATGGATCGTGCACAGTTGATTGAGGCGATGCAGGACTGAGGCTGTACAGAATCGAGGTTTTGCAGGATTGAGGCTTTGCAGCTTCGTTTGGGCCGTCACAAGGCAAATATCGCGATA
>CBDTVC010000717.1:0-2084 GCA_965363925.1 uncultured bacterium
CCTAGATGGGCATTTAGGTCTTTCGTGGCCACCTCCAGCCCCACGTTGATCGACCTCGAGTGTACAAACAAAAACATGTATGATTCGCCGAGATCATGCTCGGGCGCGAGTTCCAGTTCGACTACCGGTCCTGAATGAAGGGGGGCACCAACTGCCGTTGTCCCACCAATCAACAGCAACAGCAACAGCAACAGCACAAAAGATGCAGATGTAGTCCTCGGCTCAACAGGCTTCATTTTCTATTCGTTTGATTAATTCACAAAGTCAATCGTTAGCGTACTACGACCACCGCGTCGATTACGTCAGAATGGTTTTTCAAGGTAGCTTCAATCTCAGCCGGCTCAACACGAAAGCCGCGGATCTTAACCTGATTGTCAATTCTCCCGACGAAGTGTATCTCCTCGTCAATCCACCCTAGATCTCCGGTGTGATACCACCCATCTGAATCGAGCGGTGTAAGCGCGCCGTCGCTCTTGAAGTACCCGGGACTCACGCCTCGGCTCCGCACAACCAGTTCGCCAATCACCCCTCTCGGCAACTCGACACCATCGTCGCCAACAACATGCATTTCGGTCCCCGGGATTGGCACACCAATCGGAACCTCAGTGTATGATTGACCCGAAAGGCACTGGTGAACACTTGTCCACACTGTACACTCTGTCGGACCGTATTCGTTGAAGAGCTTGGCACGCGAAGTGGCAAAATGCCGCTCAACAACCGTCGGACTGCAGGCTTCGCCAGCAACAATCACAGTGGTTAGCGACGAGAGATCCGTGTCGTAGTCTAGGAGGGCATCGTACAACAACGGTGTGCACAATGTATGTGTTGCTGAAGTCCTGCGAATGACGCCTGCGACGTTCGAGATGTCTTTCCGATCATTTGCCGCTATGAAGGTTACCTCGCCGCCGCTCGTCAATGTCCACCAGATACCGGCTATCGAACTGTCAAAGGCCGAGCTCGACAATACCAGGAATCGGATTGGTTCTTCTTGATAGTATTGATGACGTGCAGCGGTGGACGAAAGCAGATTTGAATGGGTCACCGCTGCTCCACGTGGCTCACCGGTTGAACCGGACGTGTAGATCAGATACGCAAGATTTTCAGAATGGGCGTGACCATTTGATGCTTGAACCGTCCCGTGCATTTGATCAACACCGCTTTGAGGCGGCTCGATACCAGTGACTTCTGCGTCGACAGCGATACACCGCCCAAGCAACCTCGTCGGAAACGTTACCACATCGGTGCTTCGACAGAATACAATTGCCGGATCTGCACTCGCGAACAATCGATCCAGATACTCAGCTGGATAAGAAGTGTCTACAGGTACAAAGGCACAGCCGTGATTCCATATTGCCAACACAGCAGGCACAAAGTCAGCGCAGGAATCCAATGCCACTGCTACCCGTTGTCCCCGGTTAAGACCTGAATGCGCCAGCCATTCAGAAAATACTTTGGATCGCGCAACCAGTGCTTCGTATGTGAGACTATGATTGATATCAGAACCGCGAACGGCGTCAGCCAAGGGATTCGAGGCAGCGGTAGCCTCTACCCACGAACCGATCGTATCGAATTCCGGCAACGTTAACTGTTCTCCAATCAAAGTCGGCCCCAGGTCGTGTTCGTCAACTGGAAGCTGGTCGATCGTTACAGACGTATCGGAAGCTCCGGCCTCGAGTAACTGGGTATACCGGCGGCAAAGGACCTGAACGTCTTCTCTTTCAAATCTAGCCCGACTGTATTCCGCGTGCACCTTCATTTGCTGATCATTCGAAGCAAACAGGGTGAGATCAAATTTCGAAATCTGCGGATTCAGAGTCACGACTTCCCCCTTCATCCCCCCCAACTCCAAGCTGTCTGACGAACCGATCAGTACGAACATGTAGTCAAAGAACGGATTCCGTCTTCCTGAGCGACCATTCGAAAACTCTCGGACGAGAACGTCAAATGGAATATCCTGGTTTGCAGTCGCCGCATTAATGACTTGCGAGGTTTCCCGGACAAGGTCAATAAATTGCTGGTCGCCGATCACACCAATTTGTAGCACCAACGTATTGAGTAAATAACCAACGACAGAATCCAGCCCT
>CBDTVC010000718.1:0-2059 GCA_965363925.1 uncultured bacterium
CTGGGACAAGGGCTCACTTGCCACGATTGGTCGCGGAAAAGCGATCGCAGACCTTGGACGGGTCAAGTTTTCCGGAGCCCTAGCCTGGTTGGCGTGGTTGTTCGTTCATGTCTTCTTTCTCATCGGATTCAGGAATCGGCTCTGGGTCCTGTCTGGGTGGGCTTGGTCTTACCTGACCTTTCAACGCGGTGCCCGCTTAATAACAGGGAAGAAGAATCTGTCAGAATTGCCGAAGGTGGTTGGCAAGGACGAACTCAGAACATCAGAACACGCAACTATCCCGATGTGATGGCCGCGTACATGCGTGGCGACGTGGCGACGTGGCGAACGGTTCAGGGAAGGAGAGTTTGTATGGCGTCCCCCGAAAGGCTGCTCAAGAGAAATGCGTACGCCCAGGGTTCACACTGCGAGCATGCTAAACGCGACGTTTGCGCCCTTCGATAATCGAGAATGCAATTTCAAGGGCTTGCTCTCCGTTGAGACGTGGGTCAACAGTTGACAGATAGCTCTTTTCAAGGTCCGTTTCGGTGACTCCGGTGGCACCGCCGACGCATTCAGTTACGTTGCCGCCTGTTAGTTCAAGGTGAACGCCGCCGAGCACGGACTTTAAGCTTTCGTGGACCTCAAAGCTGGATTCCAGTTCCTCCTTGATCTTGTAAAAGCGGCGCGTCTTCCGCCCAGTCGATATCTGCTCGGTGTTTCCGTGCATCGGATCGCAACACCACAATACACTTTTGCCGGTTGCCCGTGCCGCCTCGATTAATCCAGGTAGAGCATCGGAAACTCGATCATGGCCTAGTCTCGCAATCAGTGTTAGCCTGCCCGGCTCGTTGTCTGGCGTTAAGTAGTTGATCAATTGCTTCAAGTCGGATGGCTCCTGGTCTGGGCCGATCTTAATCGCAATGGGGTTTCGGATTGAGCGTACGTACTCGATATGGGCACTTCCTTCGTGAGCGGTTCGGAGGCCTACCCACGGGAAATGGGTCGACAGATTGTAAACCCCGTCGCGATGCGGCACACGCCTCGTCAACGCATCTTCGTAAGCAAGCAGCAACGCTTCATGACTAGTAAAAAAATCAACCCGCTGCAGGTTGGACGAAGGTGTTTCTGAAACGATCTCCATAAAATGGAGAGACTCCCTAATCGCCTGGACAATCGCCGCATACTCATGTCTTGACGGTGAGTCGTCGAGGAAGTCAAGGTTCCAGTATTCGGGATGGTGCAGATCCGCAAAACCACCGCTTGCCAGGGCGCGAACAAAATTGAGAGTCATTGCCGAGTGACCATAGGCGTCGAGCATCAACCGCGGGTCAGGTGTTCGATCCTCCGTCGTAAAGCCGGGCCTGTTGATGATGTCACCGCGGTAAGAGGGCAGTGAGACACCCGCCTTCGTCTCTTCGTCTTCGGATCGGGGTTTTGCGTACTGGCCTGCAAAACGGCCAACGCGTACAACCGGCACTTGCAGTCCATAAATCAGGACGAGGCTCATCTGAAGCAATAGCTTCAATCGAGATGTGATGGTCGACGTATCACAGTCAGAAAGTGATTCAGCGCACTCGCCACCCTGAAGTAGAAAACGACGCCCGGCGGCTGCTTCGCCAAGCTGTTGCTTCAACGTCTCGGTTTCCCACGAAGTAACGAGAGGAGGAAGTGTCCTGAGTTTCCCCAGGACACTTTCCAGCCCATTATTATCAGGGTATGTGGGCTGTTGTACGGCAGCAACATCCTGCCATCCGACAGACCCACTTGACGCCTCGTCACTCATCTAATCCTCTATGCCGTGATACGTAGGTATCGTTAAGCTTTGTCGAGGTGGACATCCATTTGTGGGAACGGAATTCCAATGTCGGCCTGGTCGAGTGCCCGCTTCGTAGCCTCGGTTGTTGCTTGCCACACATCCCAGTAGGCGTCGGTGTCACACCAGACGCGTACCTGCCAGTTAATCGACGAACCGCCAAGCTCATGCAAAAAGATCTGGGGGGCAGGGTCAGAAAGTGCTCCATCAACCTGTCCAGGGACCTGCGATAGCACCTGACGGACTTTGCCGAGATCAGCGCTG
>CBDTVC010000719.1:0-2022 GCA_965363925.1 uncultured bacterium
TATGACAATGAAGGTGAGTGCGCATGAGAATGATTGACTGCATCTTGGGGGCGGCGCTCAGGTTAACGTTCAGATTGACTTTGTCGGTGTCACTGGTGACAACCGCGTCTGCGGGCGAAGTATCGCTGGTGAGTGTCGACGGTAACGAACCTCAAACAAGTGCGAACGGGCAGTTTGTCGTATTTTCTTCCCGGGCGGCTGATTTGGTACCCAACGACTACAACGACACACAGGATGTTTTTTTGCGAGACATGTTGCATGGCACCGTCTCACGGATCAGTGTTGATAGCGATGAGGCAGAGGCTGTTGGTTCCAGTTCTTTTCCTCGTATCAGTGCCGATGGTCGTTTTGTGACGTTTTATTCTGATGCTTCCAATCTGGTACCTGACGACAATAATGAGAGAAATGATGTATTCCTACGCGATCTCTCGAGTGGTACAACAACTCGGATCAGTGTTGACAGCAACGATGTGGAGGCCTCAAGTTCCAGTATTAGATCCAGCATCAGCGCCGACGGTCGTTTTGTGGCGTTTGAATCTCTCGCCGCGAACCTGGTGCTCAACGACAATAAGGGCCTGTAACAAAATAACTTGTGCAAAACAGAAGCTCTACTATGCTTTTTGAATGCAGCCTGATTATGACAATCTAAAAGTGAAGCTGTCCATATTGCTTCCCGCTTTAAACGAAAAACAAAAGCGTTTGCTGATCGGCGCCGAAGCACTTGCCATTGGCCGAGGGGGTATTTCGCTTCTTTCTAATATAACCGGCATGAGCCGGAGCACGGTTGCCAAGGGCGTTCGAGAATACGAGACAGGAGAGGTTGACGTAACCAGAGTCAGAGACAAAGGCGGTGGCCGCAAGAGGCTGACGCTCCAGCACCCGGAGATCAAGCAGAGCATTGAACATATTATCGATTCAGATAGCCGAGGAGATCCTGAAAGTCCGTTGCGCTGGACGTGCAAGAGCGTACGTAACATTGCTGACTTTCTGGTAGATGAAGGGTACGACGTCAGCCACATGTCAGTTGCGCGAATCCTGCACGAAATGGACTATAGTCTTCAGGCAAATCGAAAGACCAAGGAAGGCGAGGACGACCCAGACAGAGACCAGCAATTTCGGTTCATCAGCAAGACCTGCAAGCGTTACTTGTCCAGAGGTGAGCCAGTCATCTCGGTCGATACCAAGAAGAAAGAACTGATCGGAGAGTACAAGAATGCCGGGCGGGAGTGGCATGAGAAGGACGGAGCCGTTGAGGTGAACGGCCATGATTTCCCGAGTCCCAAGGTCCCCAAGGCGATTCCGTACGGTATCTATGATGTGGGCGATGACTCGGGCTGGGTGAATGTAGGCGTTACTGCGGATACAGCAGAATTCGCAGTATCAAGCATTCGCCACTGGTGGCAATATGTTGGAAGCAGGCGTTACCCCGAGACCAAAAAGCTCTTGATTTGTGCCGATGCGGGCGGCAGTAACGGCTATCGTCTGAGACTGTGGAAAAAGGAGCTGCAAGAATTCTGTGACGCTCGTAGAATCGAGGTTTCAGTTTGTCACTTTCCTCCTGGCACCAGCAAGTGGAACAAAATTGAACACAGACTGTTCTCCTTCATCAGTATCAATTGGAGAGGCAAACCGTTGACCAGCTATCAGGTGATAATCAACTTGATTACATCGACAGCCACGAAAACAGGACTGAAGGTTAAGGCACGATTAGACAAAAAAAAGTATTCAAAAGGAATAAAAGTATCTGACCGCGAAATGAAGAAGCTGCGAGTTCTAAAGAACGAATTTCACGGCGAATGGAATTACACGATCCAGCCGAGGCAGCATTGAACACGTTTTGAATAACTTATATTGTTACAGGCCCTTACTCTGCAAACATCCATTCCTTGCGGCCGATCACATAAGGTCTGATTGCGTTTTCGACCAGCAAGTTACGGATGCGTAGTTGCCCGTGATTGCAATACGCGACTTGATTACGCACGTGACTCAGCTACGTTCTAGCCACACATATGGCGGTCAACC
>CBDTVC010000720.1:0-2014 GCA_965363925.1 uncultured bacterium
GATCCCTCCAGATCTACACCTTCGTCGGGCCTGAATGCCAAACCGATGTTGTTGCTATCCACGTCGTGATAGGCCAGGCCCTCGCCGCCCTTGTCATAATGCTCGGCCTCAATACGACCCGGCACGATGTAGGGCGAACCCGAGAAGGGCGTCCCGCTTCCGAGCACGGTGATGAGGACACTGTCAGATGAAACAAGCGACAATTCGTTCGTCACAATCAGCTTCACCGGGTAACTGCCGACTTCACTAAACGTGAACGAGGTGTCAGCATTTGAGCTCGTCCCCGCCGCACCAAACGTCCATTCGAACGTCAATCCAGAGCCGTTGCGGTCGAAGCTCTTACTGCCTTCAAACTCGACGGTAAGCGGTGCTTTTCCCGAAGTTCGGTTGGCGAGTAACAGGGCAACTGGCGCATTGGGATTTTCGTTCGCCGTGCTGACTGAATTTGTTTGTTTTGGCGGAACCAACATCGAAAAACCGTCGGAGAAAGTGACGGTCCGATCCTGCGAACCCGCGTTATACGCGACGTACGTCAAGTCATTTGCAGGAGTCCTGAAGACGGCGTAAGTCGAGATGTCAGCGAACACCGTTGTTTCGACCTGGCCCATCTTCTTGAGGTTGTAGAGCCAGTGAAGGGTGTGGGCGCGTGACTCGCCGTCGAAAGGCTCGTAGTCTTGGTCGGCAAAGTAGTAACTCAGGGCACGCGCTGGGTCAGCCAGGGCGAGGTACTCCCACAGAACGTCTTGCCAAGTTGTGGGCTGGCTATTCCGTTCAGCGACAATTTCGTCGTAGTTCGCGATGACGTGGTCCGGATGTCTGCCGAGATACAGTGAGCCGCTCGTCACTGGAAGGATGTTGATGCCGTGAATAAATTCCGGATCGGCCCCAAACCACGTCGAGTGAACGCCTTTGCCGCCCCATACCATTCCGATGGCAACGTACGGGTAGTCAGGAGGAAATACCGCGTCGTCCACGTCAAACCAGTACTGTTCAACTGCCGTTGTTTCGGTCGCGTGTAGAAATACGCCCAGGTCGCGGATATCATACTGTTTCGTGGCTTCACCCCACAGGATTGCTGCAGTTGCGAAGTTCATCGACTCCGAGCTTGATTCCTGGTTGTTGCCATCGCCGAAGTCGCCGTGACCTGCAGCCCAGGAGTGGCCCGCATACGCATCATGCGACCGAAGAAACGGAAACCGGATGTCTGAACGGTCCCAGTTGTTCGCGTCTTTGATCAGAAGGTTAACCATGCCTCCCCAATTCTCGTTTGAAGTCCAGACGCTGTCGAACTTCGCAACCGTCGCCGCGCTCATTACCGCATAGGCGGCATGAAAGTGATGATCGTTGATCTGATTATCCGCCCCAAATCCGGACGGATAGCCAGTTAGTACATCCCAGTTGTCGATGTAGGAATACTCTTGTGCTCCACCTGATGTAAACCATTCTTCCAGTCTCCTTTTGATCTCGGAAAGGAAGTGGTCGCGTTCCGAAATTGCGCCAAGTTGATCAGCGATGTGCACAAGATGACTAAATCGCGCCATCGCTTTGCCGTTGTCATACGTAGGTCCGACAGGTAGCGATTCGCTTGCGACCGATTGCACAAGTGCGAGGAGGTCTTGTCGATTGTAATCGCCGCGATCGGGCAGTGTGGGTAACACGCCGGAGAATCGGAGGTTGGTTTCAAAGACGCTGCCTTCGAGCAGCCTCATTACGCCGTTTGGAGACTGGTAGGTATGCGGAGTTAAGGCATCAGAGGTATTCAGCCACTGATGTCGGTACAGTGCCGTCAGCGTCTCATCGACATTGAACGAACTGCTGTCCATCAAAACCGTTTCGTACGAGTAGGTCGTATTTAGCTCAGCGTTTGCTTCAAGGTATTGCCAATCAACTTTGCTGTCGGTGACAAACGCGTACGCATGTGTTCTGAACAGCTCTAGTGTTTCGAGCGTTGCCTCAGGAAGCAGTGCTACGGAAAAGAAATCTTTGCCATTTAGAGAAGACTGGAAGGGACTAC
>CBDTVC010000721.1:0-2009 GCA_965363925.1 uncultured bacterium
CTGCTACGACCACGAAAACCAGAGACCCTACTAAAAGAAACAGTAGCGAGAGTACGATGTCCAGTAACCGGACCAGATGTACACCAACGGATTGCTCCTGAAATGTGTGCCGGGCGCCGATGTTGAGGCCTGCGGCAGGATCGGAGTTCGTCGGATCGTCGCTATTGGGATTGAACGAATCCATTAAACAGTTTGTCCGGCAAGCAACCCACGACACGCGTCGACGGCCGACTCAATAAATCGGTCCAACGTTCGAACTTGAGCCATGACGGTGGACTCCCGAGTCAGTTCTTCAACAGGCAATACAGCACCCACCCAGTTGGTCGTGTGCCAGCGCCCGGGACTAACCGTATCAGGCAAATTGTTCGGCGACGGGTACGGCCATGGGGTCACGTACCAATAAGGTGCGTCGTAGGAATCATCACCCGGAGAAAACCCGACACCAATCGTCTGTTGATTCTCACCTCCAGATTTGTCGTTCATGGAGGCTTCGTCAGATGCATCACAGTTTGTGATCTGCAAGAGCACAGCTGTGTCGAAGTGATGCGGCCAGGTGTAGGCAGGGCTTGCGTCGTCAGTTCGCTTCGCAAATTGCGTCAAGTATCCGAAGGCATCCCCAAACAGTTTGTCAAATTCATCAAAAGCACGGACTGGGCGGAACCGCAGGAGACCGCCCCCTCCAACAGAGTGTTCCGGCAGTTTGTGCTGTGGCAGTTCAAGCTTCCATTTGCCGTCGCGCCCGAGCCGATTTTTCAGCACATCTTCAAGCCACTGCAAACCTTCATCAATTGACATGTTGTCTAAGGATGTTTCGTCAACCTTGCGACCGCGTTCGTCGAACACGACAAGTGCAAGGTCCACGATGCCAAGACCAACTTGAAATCCTTTGGGTTCGGCAATCTCGGCACCCATCAATAGGCGATGTTGTGGATTCCACTGCAGTGCTGTGTGCGAGAAATCTGCTTGCTTCTCGCCAAACGTCACTCCTGGCGCAGCAACGATTTGAGCAGCATAGTGCAGTTGTATCCGGGCATCGAGAAGGGGGACGCCTGGCAAGCCTAAGTGCTCCCACTGGGCGGCAACCGTGGTTCGGAATTGTGATTCGTTAAGATCCATTTCTTGAATTTGGTTTACTGCGCATCCGTAGACCGCCTGCGGCGATGCAACACGTTAACAAGATAACAACCGTAGCCGTCGGGTCAGTGTGGATCCGCTAGGATTCCTCCATAGACTTTTCAAACCCCTTCGATTCCATCGTGGTCGAGTCGTCGTGTTCATTTAGAGATCCTACGAAGAAGCGGGATGGATGACTCGTGACTTTACGACCATCCGGCAGTATTCCTCGAATCTCTGCCGAGTGCCACCCGGATTGAAGGGTCCAATCAACATGAGACGTAGCAGCGGAGTATCGGCCTCCATCAATCCACCACTCCGCATTGTTGACGCTCGATGATACCGCAGCCCGAAGTTGAATCCGCTGAAAAGATGACCGCAATACTGGATCTATTTGAAATGCCGTGCCATCGATTGGAAAAATGACGGATACGGGGACTTGTGGTTTCCCAGCAAGGGCCTGTACAAAGTCCTCAGGCGGTGATTGATATCCGGTATCCTTCATCCATTGGTCGTAAATAGGAGGAAGCGACAGGTAATCCTTTGCAAGCAGATATTCATCTGGCGTGGATAGCGTTGCGACTTCTCCCGTGCGACGATCCGAATAGACGGTAAGATGGGTGGTGCAGGTGTCGAGCTTTGAGACGTGACCTTCATGCACGGGTCGGACCGCGAGGGTTTTACAGAATCTTCCGGGCAATTTTCCACTTTCATCGCATACGACGCGGTCGGTTATACCGGACGGACGGGGGAACGAGCCCCCGGAACCTAGCTCAAGAAATATCGCCTTGAGCAATGGCCCCGCACCGGAGATGCCCGAAACGCGTTGCATCGGCGCGCCGCTGAAGTTGCCCGCCCAGACGGCTACAGTGTGGCGGGGGGTGTAACCGACTGCG
>CBDTVC010000722.1:0-2001 GCA_965363925.1 uncultured bacterium
CGGGCGATGAAGCTGGTTCAATAGGCGGAATTGTGTCCGGCAAGATCAAGGGGAAAGCCGAATTCGTAAATTTCTCCTTCGATGTGAAAGTAGAGGGAAAGAACGTGGCACGTTCCTTTGATCTGATGTTACACAACGACAAGAACACCCCTCCTTTTCCCGTGATCCAACCGCCCCTCCCGGTCATAATCATGCCATTGAAAGCGCAGTGTCTCATTTGTGGCGATGACCTGTAGCCATCAACTAACTATTCGGCTAACAGAGACATGCAAGGTTCACATCTCGTAGTACGCGGCGTCGGAATGGTGACGTCAGTTGGTCGAACCTACGCAGACTCCTGCGCATCCATCAGGGCGGGATTCGTGCGTCCGTCTGAGATTTCTGACTACGAGTTGTTGGATCCGGAAACACAGGACCTGGTACCACTAATCGGTTACCCGATTCCCGTATGCGCAGGTGGATTCGACATGGTTGGCCGGTGGTTGACGATCGGGGCTGAGGCTATGCGTGACCTGATCCGTAACATCGGCAAACAAGAGACCATTACGGCGGACTTCTGGCGAAGCACACTGTTGATTGGCATTAGTCCCAGACTGGACGCAGGGCGGCTTCAATCCTCGCAGGATGAAGACCCGGCCAAACTCGTTGGTTCTTATCTCGCTCCACTGTGCCGACAGCTGGATCTTCCGATCCCTGCCCAGAATGTGAGGTCGCTGGCGTTAGGGCGAACCGGATTGTATGCGGCAATCCAGCATGCCAGAACGGAACTCGAAGCAGGTCGCGTCCGCCGAGTGATTGTCCTATCCGTAGACAGCCTGCTCGACTCCCTGAGTCTTGAATGGCTTGACAGCCTCGGCCGATTGAAATCCGACGTGAACCCCACCGGACTTGTGCCCGCCGAAGCAGGGGTAGCGGTATGTCTCGACCTCGCAAGCGCGAAGAGCAACCAGCCGGTACTTGCCGTCATTGAAAAGTCGTCCAGTCGAAACGACGTAAACGAGTTCTTTGCGGATGCACCGCGCGTTGGAGCACAGTTCTCAATGGTGTTGAGAGACGTGACAGATGGCCACGGGGACCAACCGTTCGTCGGCCCCGTTGTCACTGATCTCAATGGCGAGGCCTGGAGGGCGTTTGAGTTTTCCAACGCGCGTCTGCGACAGAGCACGCTTCTCAGTGACCGAACGTCAATCGAGATTCCCGTTGTAAGTACCGGAGAGACCGGTGCGGCCTCTGCTGCCGTTGGACTCGCATTTGGTATCTCGGGCCTTGGTCGCCGTCGCAGGGCCCATGATCGATTTATCGTGGCGTCAAGTTCAGAATTTGGACCCGTAGGCGCCGCTCGTGTCGCACGACCACAAGAGATCTAGATGTCAGAGAAACAACATACCGCCGACATTGATGCGGGCTTGCCACACAAAAAGGCAAGTGGTACCGACGGGGGGGCTTGCCTCAATCGGCATGTCGGGTATCAACCCCGTAAAGCCAAGGATAATTCGTGTTCGCACCGATGGCAGTCGTGGAAGAAGATGTGCGAAAACGCAGATCTCTACAACTGGAAGAAGTATGAAAGCCTGTCCAAGCAGACGGCG
Source organism: uncultured bacterium (assembly GCA_965363925.1). Lineage (GTDB taxonomy): Bacteria > Bacteroidota > Rhodothermia > Rhodothermales > JABDKH01 > JAGQWL01. Next base: position 1,590 of record CBDTVC010000722.1, read on the forward strand.
AAGGTCAAGACTGCCGCCTACGAGAAGGACGGTGAAACCGTACCGAGTTGGTACTCGTTTGAACTGGACCAGCCCTCAGCAAACGAGTGGGATGTCGGCGAAGGGAAAGACAACTTTTTTGGTCCATGTTACGAGCCTTATTGGCATGAAGCGCATCACATCGTGCCGAACAGCAATCTCCGTAACGCCATTCTTGGTTTTGCAAAGGACCACCCGGCGAGGTCAGAGCTGATTACCACCGTGCGACGCGGGTTACTTGAGGAGAAGTACAACCTGAATCACAAGGTCAACATGATCACGCTGCCACTGGACAAAGAGGTAGCTGATGCAATCGGCCTTCCCCGACATCGGTCCACGGCCAAGCACCGAAATCATGCAGCCTACGGTAAGAACGTTTTTAACAAAGTCACTG
>CBDTVC010000723.1:0-1998 GCA_965363925.1 uncultured bacterium
AGTGCGCCATGGAGTACGCCCGGTGTCCCAAGAGTCAACGTAGCGGCATGCTTGCCATTGAGCCCTTGACCCGCGGCTTCAACGCCGTGGAGGTCGACACCATCCGCTTCGAGGAAAGCCGCAAATATTCCGATGGCATTTGATCCGCCTCCAACACAGGCGACAACCGCGGCTGGGGTCTCGCTACCCGTCGCGGCAAGTAACTGGACTCGCGTCTCATCACCAATCACACGATGAAACTCACGGACCATGACCGGGTAGGGGTGCGGACCCACGACCGAACCGATAATGTAGTGCGTGGACTGCACGTTCGTCACCCAGTCCCGAATCGCTTCATTGGTTGCATCTTTGAGCGTTCGACTTCCGCTGGATACGGGCACCACCGTTGCGCCAAGTAGCCGCATTCGCTGAACGTTCAGCCGTTGTCGTACCACGTCCTCCGCGCCCATATAGACAACACACTCGAGTCCAAACTTCGCGCAAACCGTCGCCGTTGCAACACCGTGTTGCCCAGCACCCGTTTCAGCAATAATCCGGTTCTTTCCCATACGCTTTGCGAGCAGAACTTGACCCACAGCGTTATTGATCTTGTGGGCACCGGTATGGCAAAGATCCTCACGTTTTAGGTAGATCTTTGCCCCAATTCGTTCCGATAGTCGATCCGCAAACGACAATGCAGTCGGCCGTCCGACATAAGTGCGGAGCAGATGGTCAAGCTGATCGCTGAATGCAGGGTCATCAAGGGCCCTGCGGAATTCAGATTCCAACTCGTCGACAGCAGGTACCAAAATCTCCGGAATGAATCGTCCACCGTACATCCCAAAATGACCGGATGCTTCTTCGCTTGTTCGATACACGTGTGATGCTTCAATCATCTAGATTGCCGATTCGTCATCAAGGTTCGCTACTGCTTTGACCATTCCCATAAATGCATCAATTTTATCGTAGTCTTTCACGCCGGGCGCCTCTTCGACCCCGCTCGATACGTCAACGCCAAAGGGCGTCAATGCTTCGACAATTGTTCCAACATTCTCGGGTGTAAGTCCACCAGCGACCAAAAGCGGAAGCGGATAACGAACAGTTCGGAGTTCGTCAAATCGATTTAGTTGTCCGGTTCCGCCGTGGGCCTTAGGTGCATACGTGTCAACAAGGGCATAATCGACGACGCCAATGTACGGAGTCATCCTCTTGCCTAATTCGCTTGCACTTTCGTTGGGTTGAAGCGCAAAGGACTTGATCACTGGCAGGCCAATTTCGTCACAGTAGTCCGGTGACTCGGATCCATGGAGCTGCACCAGCTGGAAGCCGGCAACGTCAGATACTTCCTGAACCAGATGAACCGGTGCATCCACAAATACGCCGACCGGCACCGGCCCGTGGAGCCATTCGATAATGTCGCGGACTTTTGTTGGCTCGATGTAACGCGGACTTTGCCGGTACTGTACAAACCCAACGAAATCAGCACCAGCGCCGGCAGCGTAGCGAGCATCTGCCAAGCTTGTGATTCCGCAGATTTTAACCTTCGTTGTCATACAATTACACAGTTGTGGTTAACTCGGTAATCCATCTGCTCAGTTCTTTACCGGGTTCGGGTTCAATCATAAACCGTTCGCCGATCAGAAATGCAGAGATTCCGTTGCGGATCAAGTATGCCACGTCCTTGACGTTCGCCAGGCCACTTTCTGCCACAGTCAGCACTGTGGAAGGTAGCAGCGAGAGAATCTCCAGCGACCGATTGATGTCCACATCGAACGTGTTCAGGTCTCGGTTGTTCGCGCCAATAATCGGGGTTCTGTCGACATCAATTTTGTCCAGTTCGTTGTGGGCATACACTTCGACCAACGCAGATAATCCTTCCTCGATACAGGCCGACTGCAACTCGGCTAATTGGTTGGGGTCCAGAACTGTCGCAATCAGTAAGACGGCATCAGCCCCGTAGGCTCGCGCTTCGACAACCTGATAAGGATCGACGATGAAGTCTTTACGTAGCAGGGGAGT
>CBDTVC010000724.1:0-1993 GCA_965363925.1 uncultured bacterium
GGCGGGTGTCGTGGCGCAAACGGTTCCACTTGACTTGCCAGTCCCCCTCGTTGGCGTAACCGGGTACGATTCCAGCATTCCGACTCCGGAGCAGATTATCGGGCATCGCATTGGTACGCGGCACACGACACCCGATCAGGTTGTCAGCTACTTCAACGCCGTTGATGCGGTGAGCGATCGGCTTAAGGTTGTTCGCCATGGCACTACGTACGAGGGTCGTCCACTGATCCACGCTGTTGTCACGTCGCCCTCGAATCACGGCAGGCTGGAAGAAATCCGAAAGGCCAACGTCAGACTGGTTGAAGATGCGGCAAATGTATCTGATTCCGATATTGAATCCATGCCAGCGGTATTCTACGCAGGCTACAGTATCCACGGCAACGAGGCAACCGGCACTGAAGCGGCTATACTCTTTCTTTATCATCTGGCCGCGGGACAGGGACCCGCAGTGGAGGATGCCCTGGAACAGGCAGTGATTCTTCTGGATCCGCTATTCAATCCTGACGGGCGAGATCGATTTGCGGATTGGGTCAACCGAAATCGCGGTCGCATCGCGACAACTGATACACAGGATCAAGAACACAACGAACCGTGGCCGGGTGGACGAACGAATCACTATTTCTTCGACTTGAATCGCGACTGGCTGCCCGCCCAACAGGTCGAATCGCAAGGCCGCGTTGACCTGTTCCATTCGTGGAAACCCCAGGTGTTAACTGACCACCACGAAATGGGCGGTAACTCGACGTTCTTCTTTCAACCGGGAATTCCGAGTCGCACAAATCCAAACACTCCTGCTCGTAACCAGGAATTGACTGCGATGATTGGAGAGTTCCATGCAGAAATACTGGACAGTTACGGCGCCCTGTATTATTCGCAGCAGTCCTACGACGACTTCTATTATGGAAAGGGATCAACGTATCCAGACGTTAACGGGGCCATTGGAATTCTTTTTGAGCAAGCCTCTTCGCGCGCGTTACAAACAGAGACAAATAACGGGGTGTTGACCTATGCGTTTGGAATAAGAAATCAGTTTGCGACATCACTTTCGAGTTTAAAGGCGATTGTCAACCTCAGACCACAGCTGCTCACGTACCAACGAGACTTCTACCGTGGCGTTGACAGAGTCGCTGCAGACGCTGGCTTCGATGGATACGTAATCTCAATGGACGAGTCGCGCCACCGTGCGGCGATCTTGGCTGAGATGCTTGAACGACATAAAATTGAATTGTACAGCCTCTCCAGAGACCTCAAACTGTCGGACCAACTATTTGAGAAAGGTGCTGCATTCTATGTACCACTAAAACAGACTCAAGGCCGGCTCGTAAAAGCCATAATGGAGCGAACAGATTCGTTCGAAGATTCGCTCTTCTACGACGTGTCCAGTTGGACGCTGCCACTCGCGTTTGGTCTGGAGTACGCAGAAGTTCCGAAATCAAAGACATCGCCTGGAGACGCGATCATCTCTGCCAGCGAGATAAGGGGGAAGGGCAGTGTGAACGGCGGTCGAGCCGGATATGCATACGTTGTGGAGTGGGGAGAATTCTATTTGCCCAAACTCGTGCGCCAATTGCTCGACAATGATGTTCGAGTTCAGATCATGAAAGAGCCGTTCTCGGCGAACGTAAACGGAGTCGAGCGTCATTTCCGACGAGGAACAGTGATCGTGCCGGTCACTCAACTCGACGTTTCCTCAGATCGAGTGCACACTCTGGTGTCGGAGCTCGCGACATCGGGTGCAGTGACTTTTCATTCATTAAGTACCGGGCTAACCACGACTGGTCCCGATCTTGGTTCGGGGTCTGCGAGACAGATCGAAAAACCAGCGGTTGCGATATTGGTAGAAGGAGGGCAGAGCTCGTCCGTTGCCGGTGAGGCGTGGCAATTGCTTTCTGAGCATTTTGAGGTTCCGGTTTCGCTTCTGAATGTCGAGTCGCTGGGTTCAGCAGACTTGTCCAGATACAACGTGATCGTGATCTCCGGCAGCGGGGCAGAT
>CBDTVC010000725.1:0-1988 GCA_965363925.1 uncultured bacterium
GGTTCAATTCAAGTCGAGACTGACAAAGTTCGACTCGTGTCTGCTGCTCGATCCAAGCTTAATGAACTGATCACCGTTGGAATTGACATCAATAACAACGCGCCTTCCTATTATTTTACTGGGCTAAATGAAATCAAGCCGGAAATGTTGAAAGAAGCCACCACGAATGCTCGAGTAGCGGCGAACGAATTTGCGTCGAATGCGGGTGTCGACGTCGGCAGTATTCGCAATGCTAGGCAGGGAGGATTTATTATCCGAGATGTTGGGGAAAGCTATACCGATACAGTAAAGATTGATAAAGACGTTCGGGTCGTAACTACGATCACGTTCTACCTAACGGACTAGAAAGGCACGACCCAACAACACTCGTGGAAGGAGAGCTCCCGAAGGCTGCTACTGGCCGATACCTAGCCCCTAGGCTGCTAAACTATTGAGAGGCTGCCACTGACCCAAAGCGGCCGTTCGCATCGCAGCGCAAATTCAAGCAACGGAAGGTGAAATCACACAATGGCTACTAAGACAGAGCAATTTTTTGCGTGGGTCTGGCGAGCGAACGCTCTTATCCTGCTAGCAATTGCCTTCGCGGCGATCATCGCTATGGGAGTAATCGCATACGATATCGGGATTTTCGCAAATCGTGACCGGCCGAATGCTCAAGTCGTGGAAATCGCCGGAACGGATTTGGTGACCGAAGAACTGAAGCTCGGGAGCTTCAGCGTGATTGCCGGAACAGATTTCTTGTATGCAGAGCTAGCAGCCCCAAGCAAATACATCGGTTCAGTTTCTTCAGGCGGACTTGGTACTGCCCGAAACCTGTTGTTTTTCGATACAAAATCCAAGAAAGCGCACTGGCTTTATGAGGATACGGACAATGACATTGTGTCGTGGAGAATGGTCTACAACGAACCGCGAAAAAACATGACCGACGAAAAGGAATCGCGTCTATACGCTATCGGGATGATTCTACAAGTAGCGGAATACACTGAGGAACCGGATCCGGGTCGTCCGAGGAGTCTCGTACTTGTATCACCGGACGGAAAAGGCGTAACAACTCTCGTCGAATCGATTGACAGTCAGCTTGGTCAATTCCATACGGACGCAGAAACTGTACTGATTTTTTACGTTCGTGATGGGGCGGTAAACGTGCTGGATGTTGATCCAGTCAGTGCGTTGGTTCGCTCAGACTCGCCGCTGTCTGTTGGCGACTAGGCGTCCGCTTCTGGCCGAAACCAGCCCTTGGATTGCTAGAATGCTGACAGGCTGCTACTGACCCAAAGCAGTCAGTCGGATTCCTGTTCACACGATAGAGCAAATCAGTTTTCAAGTTGTCGCGCCATTTACGCTAATCCCACCACAAACCCAATGATTTGGAAGTGCGAAGCGACTTTTCGAGTAGGGTCTTTCCGAAGCCATCGTCTTCAAAATTCACACCATCGATCAGTTCCGCTATGTGAGGGGGCAAGTCTCGTCCCGTTTCTTTCATCGTCTCGATCATTTCATCCATGCAACCGAAATTCTGATCGATGACGTCGGGGCAGAATTCGTAGATTTCATCGATTGAGCTTTCAACCTCGAGGTTTGTGTAGCCTTGAATGTCTCCTGTATCTGATGCACCACCTTTTTCTGTGGTGGCATGTTGGAATTGAGCGAAAAGAGTGGCATTTTTAATGCCTAGAAACTTTTCTAAATCGAGTTCGGCTTCAAGCACGAGTAATTCTCTGTGGCTTGAACGTTGGTTGATACCACCATCAAGAACTCCAGTGAGCTCATGAGTGTATTCTCCTCCTACTGAAAGATATGGTGGTAAACTAGGTGCTGCCAAAGCATTTGCGATAAGGCATAGAGGAGTGCTATATGCTAAAGTTGTGATGTTCATGACTGTATGTATTACGGAGCTTGTGAAGCTCGTGGTGTTTTTCTAAGCTAATAAAATATGTTTGTCAAATAAATATTAGCCTTGGCTAAGTTTATGAGTCTAAGATTACTTT
>CBDTVC010000726.1:0-1980 GCA_965363925.1 uncultured bacterium
AACTATTCGCTGGAGACGAAATCATGGTCAGTATTCGGACAGGCGGAGTTTGATCTCACTGATCGCACGACATTAACCGTCGGTGCTCGTTGGATTAACGATGAAAAAGACTATTCCTTATCATCCATTTGCCAGCCAGTGGACACATTGGCAGTAGGCGAGGTTTTTCTGCCAGGATTCCCAGCGAACGATTGCGCATTGTTTACGTCCGGCGATCCGGCTAATCCGTTCGTTGTGGAGGCGGGGCAGCTGACACTCAGTCGAGACGATAGCGATTACGCGGCAGTCGTTAATCTCAATCATCAATTGAACGAAGATGTATTGCTGTATGCCGCCGTGAATCGCGGCATGAAAGGCGGCGGGTTCACCGCGCCCCTGGATGGTTTTTTGACTGTACCGGAAATCAGTTACAAGCCAGAAACCCTAACGAGTTTCGAGGTTGGCTTTAAGTCTACTTTCGCCGACGGACGAGCACGCCTGAATGCGAGCGCGTTCATCTATGACTACGAAGACTATCAGGCGTTTGTATTCCAGGGGCTAACAGCTGAGGTTAGAAATCAAGACGCAGAAATCAGTGGCGCGGAGATTGAATTCGCGGTGACACCCGCTGAAGGAGTTAACTTCTCTTTGGGTGTCTCAGTGCTTGATGCCACCGTTAAGGACGTTCAAGTATCGATAGGCGTATTCGCTGATCAGGATATGATCACTGCGCCGGATCTTTCGGTCAACTTTCTGGCAAGCAAAGAGTGGCAGCTGAGTAACGGCGGCACCTTTCGCGTGCGACTTGATGGGTTATTCGTCGATGAGCAGCAGTACAATTCGGTCAACAGCGATTTGACGCTTGGCGCCGACTACACGGTTTGGAACGCGCGTGTCGGATTTGGTAAAGCGCACGGAGACAACGAGTGGGATATTTCTGTCTTCGCCAATAATCTTACAGACGAGGAGTACCAGACCTACCGGTTCGACTTGTCGGCCTTCTTCGGCTATTCGCTCTTGATACACGCGCCTCCGCGTTGGGTTGGAGCACAATTTCGCTATAGCTGGCAATAGCCCGTACGGGCGTGGTGTCTCATATCAGAAGGGAGATGTAGTTTGGGCAAGAAAGTGGTTGTTTTTCCAGAGCCAGGTGCGATCGGACCTGTAATGAATCTCGTGGGCATTAGTCAGGGCTTGAGAGACTTAGGATACGAGGTGATCTTTATTCTGGAGCCTGGGCTCAAAGGAGTCGTAGAAGCATACGGCTTTGAGGAACGATATTTGAGTTGCATGCCGCCAATGTCCGAGGAGGCTCAGGCGAAGTATTGGGATGACTTCATGGTCAAGTACATGCCCACGTTTCGCACGTCTGCTTTAGAGCAAGTTGAAACGTACGTCACTGCTTGTTGGGAGGCGATCGTCGACACAGTTCGGTGGTCGGTCAAGAATGGTCTGGATGAGGTTCTGGCAGATTTGTCGCCAGACGTCATTATTAACGACAACGTTGCGTTATATCCAGCTACCCAACAAGCAGGTTGTCCGTGGATTCGAATGATCTCATGTTCTGAGAATGAGATTATTGACCCAGATATTCCGCCACACCTGTCCGGGTGTGCGGAGGGCGACAGGGAAGCGGCGCAGGCATATCGCGACGAATTTCAGCGGCATTTGCAGCCGCTGCACAAAGATTTCATGGACTTTGTGGAAACCTGCGGACTCGATCGAATCGAATTCCCGGAGTTCGTTCAGCCATCGCCTTACCTCAACTTATTGTTGTACCCAGAGCCTCTGCGATTTTCGCGAAAGTTCCCGCTCGATCCCGAAACATTTGTCTATTTGGACGGCTGTATTCGCTCGGAATCAAGTGACTATGAGTTACCGACGTTCAAGAAAAATAATGATAAGCCACTTATCTATTTGAGTTACGGAACGCTCGGCGGTGCGGATGTCGATTTGATTAAACGCATCCTCGGGGTTCTGTCCGAAACCGACTACCGGATA
>CBDTVC010000727.1:0-1954 GCA_965363925.1 uncultured bacterium
ACATCGTTATCCATGGATTGTGGGCGTGCTGGGAGCGGTGTCGCTTGCCATCCTGGCAACGTGTTTGTTTCGAGTCGCAGAGACGTTTTTTGTCGATGTGGATTACATCCAATCGTGGTGGTCTGCCCTTGTTGTGACTGGAGCAATCTACTTTGTTTCGATTTCTGGCTTTGTCTCGGCGAGAGCCCGGCAGCCCGTGTTCGTGCCGCCGAGTCACAACCAGGTGATAGGAGATGTTAGCGGGTCTTCTGACTATTCCAGCGAGCAACTCGATACGTTGATGGGCGATCTCGCTCAGGTAATGACCTCGAAGCGGCTATTTCTCGATCCGGATTTGAGCCTTGGTGATGTGGCTACCGAACTGAAGATTTCGCGGAAAATGGTTTCGCTAACAATCAACGCTGGGTTCAAAAAGAACTTCAGACGCTACGTCAACGAGCTTCGAATCGACGCATTCAAGAAATTAGTACAATCAGGCAAAGCGGATGAAATGACACTCTTTGGGCTTGCACTCGATTGCGGTTTTAACTCAAAGGCCACATTTAATCGCGTGTTCAAACAAGTTGAGGCAGTTGCTCCAAACGTATATGTAAACACAATTCGAGGACAAAAGCCTGTGTCGAGCAATATGGACTCGGAAATAACTTGATCGCTCAAACGCCACCTAGCTAGGCGGAGATGATAAATCAATCGGAATGGGCTCAGAGTCTCCGGCGTTTGTAACGTTTCCTTCACCCGTCGAGTCTGCAATGCGCTGATAGATCCAACCGCCGGCATAAAGAGTCGCTCCCACGACCACGAGGGTCAGTACCCGAACGAGTGACGGAGATTCGGAAAGGTCGTACAGTAGCACCTTCAGTCCAGAAGCTGCAAAGATGAGCAGGGACGATTGTCCGAGTAACTTGTTGTTCATCCTCAACGCGATGATCAGGAGCACTACTGCAAATACCCCCCACACGATTGAAATAGTCAGCCCTGAATCAAAGGTCTTTACGGTCGCCACCATGAAGGCAACGTGGCCTGCGTACAACAATGGGACGGACAGGCCGCGGCCGCTTAATCGCAACAATCGGCTGGCCAGATACAGGAAACCCGCGTACACAAACAGTGCTACATTCGGCAGGAAGACGTTTTCGCTTGCCGTGTTGTCAAAGAACAACATGTTGATCCCGACGCCCGAAATAAATAGTGCTACCGCAGCAATCGGGATAAATGCTTCGGGTCGATCGGAGAACTGTGTCCGGAGGCCGTAAGCGGCAATGGGTGCAAGGAGAGCAGCCCACGGCAGATATTCGGTTGGGATCAGCTCGAAGAAGAAGACGTGTGCCGTAACGGCGGCGCTGTACAGGCTCACCAACGTCGCACTCGCGCTGATGCGTGACGGGTCATTGATATTCCGACTCGCAACGTAGAAGGCGACCAGCAAAATCACAACGCTTGCAAGCGCGATGTACGGAGCCAGTTGGGGTACGTTTTGTTCGAGGACGACATACTCGACGACGTAGAAGTAGAACAGTGCGATTCCGTGCCAGAGCGCGTCCGCGCGATCCATCGGTTCGCTGTTGGCCACCGAGTAGTAAGCGGCAGTCACTGAGAACGCGCCGAATTGCACAAACTGATAGATTGCCGCTGGAACCCAGGCCTCACTGCCCGACATCCGCCATGCTATGTCAAAACCAATTATCGAGAAGAACATGGCCATCATGTATACGATCCGCCGCTTCTCTTGCAATGAGATAAACGAGAACAGGAGACTCCATGCGGCAAAGTAAATGACGAGGTCCAGAACGTTGGCCGAATCAGACGGGATCAGCAGTGGAAACGAATAGGCTCCCACGACCGCAAAAACCGAATACACGGTATTGTCGAAGTGACGGCTAAGCCACATCGAAGCAACGGTTGTCACGCCCACTGCAAATATCACGACGCCCGTTCCGATCATTCCGTAAAAAAT
>CBDTVC010000728.1:0-1948 GCA_965363925.1 uncultured bacterium
GCCCCGGCGCGCCGGCACTAGGATCCTTGTTCATCCGATTTGCGCCAATCGACGTGAGTGCACGCTCAAACGAAACTAAATGGCTGAGGGGATCGATGTTCTCCAAGGCAGCCAGTGCGTCATTTGCAACGCCTTCAAATTGATCTGAATCCTGCACACCTGTTGAGCGAAGCTTCTGACCAGCCACGGCAAGCACTTCAAGTGCATTTATACTGAACCGATCGTAATCCAGCGCCATCCCGGCCAAGTGGATAGCGGATTCGTACTCCTGATTCTGTAGCGCTATCCCCGCAAGATGAGCGTTTGCGGCCGATCGAAAAGCAGTTGAGCGCGCCGCCCATCCGAATGCTTCTTTTGCATTGACAAAATCACCTGCCGCTCGATACAGAACGCCCGCCATGTAGTTTGCCTTTGCGTCGTATCCGTCAAGTTGTCGGGCCTTGTTTACGTTGCTAATGCCTTCTGCATAGTTCCCACGCCGGAAATCGAGTTCAGCCACGGCAAGCAGAGTGTTCATGTGCCACGGCTCCGAAGCGAACACCGAATCAAAACGGGCCTGCGCCTCCCGATAAAACCGGGCCTTCATCAGTTCGCGGCCGGACAAGAAGTGTTTGTCAGCAATTGAAAGCGATGGTTCTGCGGTTGGATCTTGATCAAATGGTCGATCAATTTGCCGTGTCGTGGCGTCGGATCGGAAGCGAAGCGCCAGCTCGGGTACCACGACTTCATAGCTAAGTGTCGGATCCATCGTTGCCTCGAATGAGACCAGCGCCATCGGTTCAAAATCGAACGGATACTCTTGAATGACGATACCTTCCTGAATCACGTGCGCAACGGCCCGCCCCGATCCAAACGGATTAATGCTAACAACAAGCTGCCCATCGTTCTTCGATACATTCATCGCGGCGTCTGCAGAAGCGTCGGTCAATCCGCCAATACCGATGAGCGGAAACCAGCGCTCTGTCCATTGATCCGTCCGATACGGCTCAAAACCGGCTTGGGTAATCGGATTTACGTGACTACCAGGGGAATACTGCACAAACAGGCGTCCGGCCTGATATTCGACATATTGCCCGTCCGTGTCAGTAAGCAAATCATCCCAGATACCGCCATCTCGAGCAAGTGACCAGAGCCAGAGCTTCTGCCCGGGCATGTCGCTGTGTTCTGCCCAGTGGCCAAATCCGTAGTTGTCGTTGAGGTAGTATCCGCCGAAAAAGTCGTTGTATTCACCAACCACGTGGTACGACTTATGACTCTCAAACTGATTGTTCTTGTAAACGGAGAGGTCTCTTCCAATACCGTCCACCGGCCACGAATTTGCCTTGCCGCTGTGCTCAAGAAACTGATTGCCCGGAATGGACATGACCAGGTCGTCCTTTGCAAACGCCGCCGCCGTCATCCAGTTGTAGTAGGGTTGCTCGATTGGAGTCGGATTGTACCAGGTTGTCCGAGTTTCGAAATAGGCTTTGTTGGCGGGCAGGCGAACTTCAACTCGCCATTGAGTCCGAGAAGGCAGGTCCATTGTGCCGACGAAACAGCTAACGCTCCCGTCGTCGTTCTCTCGAATTTTATAGTCGACGGGTGCAGCCGTAGATGGAGTATGACCGATCACACCAAAGTTGAATTCGATCCCGCCTGATGTCCAGGGACCTCGAAGCGCAATGTTGCGGAATTTCATTACCTCGTTTCGGTAGATAAACTCTTCGCCAGTTGACTTCTCGATCGCACCCCAAACTTTTCCGCCTGCATCGGGGAGGACAAACACTTTGAGGTAGTCGTTTTCAAGAACGACTACCTCCCAGTCCTGCATCTCTGCCTCGGCGGCAAGGCCGTCGAACGAATGGTAGGGATACAGTCGGCGATCTTTAACGAGGATCGGTACAGGGTCCGGATCCGAGTAAGGGGACGTGGGAATTGGGGTCTGCACGACTCGGATTGTAGACTGGGA
>CBDTVC010000729.1:0-1933 GCA_965363925.1 uncultured bacterium
TCTGCGAGTTCCGGAAGCTGGTGGATATGCAAGTTAGCCTTCGAGTCAGGTGTCGCAAACGTAGCTGTATGAAACGTTCGCCCTTCGACTTGAAATTCCTTTTTAGTCTGGTCAATCTCACCGACAGTTTCATACCCCGGCACCACGGCTGCGATCATTTCTCGGATCTTGCGAGTATCGGACAAAGCGGTCCAATCGAGCGGCATTTTATTTGCCGTACCTGATTCGAATACGGTCGCCGCGATGTCACAGATGACATCGATCTCACTGCGCGGACCCTCATGCCGCGGCGGCCCGCCGTCGGACAGTCGGACAAAGTTGAACATTGATTCCTGAGTTGTTGCCTGAGGCTCTTCGTCGCGTGCCAACACTGGGAGAATAATGGTATCGTTGGCCAAAGCATGTACATGACCCGTGTTCAAGGTTGTACTCAGGTAAACGATCTGATCCAGTTGGGCCATTGACTTAGCCGCAAACGTGGAGTCCGGATTTGAACCATAAAGATTACCTCCCAGGCAGATGCCCGTCGACAAATCTCCATTTGCCGCAGCTTCGATGCAAGCCATTGTGTCGAGGCCTGGCGAATCGGGAAGGTGAACCCCGTAGTTCGATTCTAGATTGGCAAATATGGCGTCGGCCAGTTTCGGCGTTACACCCATCGATCCAACTCCTTGCACATTCGAGTGCCCGCGAATAGGCATCAGTCCACATCCTTCGCTCCCGACCATTCCACGGAGCAGTGCCAGGTTCGCAATTGCCTGAACATTCTCGACGCCATTCTTGTGATGAGTAATACCCATCGTCCAGCAGAAAATTGACTTGGACGATCGCGCATAGACATCGGCAATCTCGTGAATTTCTTTGAGCGAGACTCCCGAGCCCTCGACAATGGAGCTCCAGCTTACGTCGGTCAAACGATCGCGCAGTGTTGGCCATTCATTGCAATTGTTTTTCAGGAATGTGGCATCATGGGCTCCTAGTTCGACAACCCGTTTTGCAATGCCGTAGAGTAGTGCAAGATCGCCCCCGATGTGTGGCTGCACGTAGTGGCTGGAAATATCGGTCCCAAACAACATGCTTAGTGGCTCACTCGGAACGAAGAACTTTTCGAGTCCCGGCTCACGGATCGGATTAATCGTCACCACTCTCCCGCCTCGATTCCGAACTTGCATCAAGGACCGCATCAGACGAGGGTGATTACTTGCCGGATTTCCGCCAATAAGAAAAACCGTGTCCGCTAGGTCGAGGTCTTCGAGTACGACGGTTGCCGTTCCGCTTCCGGTGACACTCTTTAATCCAACGCCGCTTGCCTGATGACAATAGTAGCTGCAATTGTTGATGTTGTTCGTGCCGTAGAGTCGGGCAAACAATTGCAGTAGAAATCCCGCTTCGTTGCTACTCCGGCCGCTGAAGTACCAGAAGGTTTTGTCTGGATCGGTAGTGATGAGATTTTGGGCAACCCGTCGAATGGCGTCGGCCCACGAAATCGGTCGGAATCGACGTGTCGCGGCGTCAAATCGGATAGGAGTTGTAATTCGTCCACAGGCTTCCAACTCACGTGAAGAGAATAGTTTGAGTTGGTCGATCGAATAGGTGGACCAGAAGTCGGCCGGAATACCGTTCTGCATATCCGCGACCATGGCTTGAAGGCTCTTCTTGCAGAACTCGGGGAAGTGCCCGGATTCATTGACCATGCCGCCGTTTTGTCCGCCCATCCCAAGGGCGCACGTTTTGCATGCGTTTTTTGTCCGCATGGCATTCCACAGCTTGCGGATTCCACCAGCCTCGCGGGCTTTTCGAAGTGTATATAGGACGGCTGGAATTCCGCCGCCGGCTCGGGGGTGGGTCATTATTCGGTTGGTTGCTGAATCGGCAACGTTGCGGAGGGTGAGAGGAGGTGGCGACGATCGAGGTCGAATGCGGCAAAAAACAC
>CBDTVC010000730.1:0-1931 GCA_965363925.1 uncultured bacterium
TGTCGTAGGCCGGGGTATCGTCTTTGTTGACCTCGCACTTGGTCAGATTTCGATGCTGGGCGTTGCTGTCGCTACGTATTTTGAACGCGACCCCACGTTCGTTGCAATCGTATTCACGATGATCGGGGCATTCTTATTGTCGTTTATCAAAGTGACCGATAAGCGCCTAAAGCAGGAAGCGATTATTGGGATCATCTATGCGTTTACATCCGCTTTAACGGTGCTGTTGATTTCAAAATCAGCACACGGCGAATCAGACATTTCCGAGGTGCTTTTCGGCAGCTTCTTTACCGTCACGGAGTCGAGTATTGTCTGGATGGCGTCCGTATTTGCGGCAATTGGATTGCTTCACTTCATTTTTCGTCGGCGGTTCTTTGAGTTGACCGAAAAGTTCGAAGACGATAGCGCGGCTGATATCGGAGTGTTTGATCTCTGGAATTTCTTGTTCTACCTGTCGGTTGGACTCGCAATAGTCCTTGCAGTGCGAGCTGGAGGCGTAATACCGGTCTTTGCATTTATCGTTGTGCCTCCCGTCGCCGCGATATTGCTCACCCGTGGCCGGGGTGCCGTTATTGTGTTGGCGTTGATCATCTCGGCGCTAGGCAGTTTCTTCGGAGTGTACTTCTCCGTACAATTTGACTTTCCTGCCGGCTCCTCAATCGTTGCGATTCTCGGAGTCCTGTTTCTCGTCGCATCCGCTGTTCGCTTGCTGCGTCGCCCCAATGCACAAGACAGCTAGCAGTTTTTCCTTTGCCCATATAGTCTCTCAGCCCGACGATCATGAACTTCGAAAACCTGAGCACGCTCGACAACGCACAATCACGATCCATCAGTCCGGAGAACTTCACCGGAGAAAAAGGCCAAGCAGGAATGGCAACTGAAGGCACCGGCGCCGTGCATGCTCGTGAACTGGGGCAGGGCTGGAAGGTATCGCCGTCAATCCGAATTGCCGCTGGCGAGACAGTTGAGCTTGCCAACATAGATGGCGAGGGAACGATAGAACAAATCTGGATGACGCCAACCGGCAACACGCGATTCAGCATCATTCGGATTTACTGGGATGATTCGGATCACCCGTCGATTGAGTGTCCGGTTGGTGATTTCTTTGCGTCTGGCTGGGGGAAGTTTGCTCCAATGTCGTCACTCGCGATCTGTGTAAATCCGGGGAGCGCCTTCAACTGTTACTGGCCGATGCCCTTCCGCAAACGATGCCGGATCACTTTCGAGAATCTCGCAGACGACGAAATGACGCTGTACTATCAGGTCAATTATTCGCTTGGCGACGTGGATGAGAACGCTGGATACTTCCACGCACAGTTCCGACGGATAAACCCGCTGCCGTACAAAGACGTCTATACAATCCTTGACGGTGTGGAGGGCAAAGGCCGCTACGTTGGTACGTATATGGCATGGGGGGTCAACAACGCGGGTTGGTGGGGAGAAGGTGAAATCAAATTTTTCCTCGACGGCGATCAGGAATTCCCTACGATCTGCGGCACGGGGACTGAAGATTACTTCTGTGGTTCGTACAACTTCGAGAACAAGGCGACGAACGAGTATCAGGAGTTCTGCACACCCTATGCAGGTATGCCTCAAGTAATCAGGCCTGACGGGTTGTATCAGTCTCAGACACGGTTCGGACTTTACCGATGGCACATAACCGATCCGATTCGATTCCACGAAAACCTTCGCGTGACAATCCAGGCGCTTGGCTGGCGCTCCGACGGACGCTACCTTCCGCTTCAGGACGACCTGGCTTCTGTAGCCTTTTGGTACCAGACACTGCCCTCCAACCCATTCCCGGACCTGCCAAGTCGGGATGTGCTAGAGGTAATCTAGGTCTTCATACAAAGCAGTCCGTTTCACGACATCGAAATCTGCTTCCGGAGTTAGGACGTATTAACTGCCTATCCTCATATCTTCCCATCCTC
>CBDTVC010000731.1:0-1931 GCA_965363925.1 uncultured bacterium
TTCGTGCCAACTCATCAGCGAGCTGTTCGTCGAGGGCTTGATCCTGAAGTTCGTGTTCTTCGGGGTCAAAGTAGGCGTACGCACGGCCGCTCAAATCGAGATCCGAAAAGTCGCCAGCGTAAATCCCGCGTTCAAGTTTGTGCGACTTCTTGGCTGAAACAGAACCCTGGTTGACCTGAGTGCGCCGCCGAACGTCGTAGATTCTGTACGCGACTTTGACGTCTTTCTCCTGGGTAAACTTTCTGAGGACGTATGTGGTGTCCACGGAATTGCGCCCTCGAGTTTTCACTCGTTTCGTTTCGTCTTTGGAGCGTTTGTCTTCGACGTCATACTTCGTGATTTCGCCAGCGACGACGAAGTCCGCATCAACGGCGCGACCAATTTCGATAGCATCGCCACGCGAGAGGACACGCGTACCGCGACCCGCAACGCGACGTAATTCGCGACGAACGAGGATTGGATCCGCAGTAGCGATAAACGGCGGCGGCTGCGACCAGAAATCGTACAGCATCACGTCGTTGAAATCGTCCTGAAAAAGTCGCGGTGCGGTCCGCGATACCTCGTCAGTAGTGCCGAGTGACAGGAATGCGACCAGACGCGTTCCTTCGGCGATGGCCTCATCCTGCATCCGAACAGCCAACTCGCCAAGCTCATGGTCAACACCAACAATTGCAATCGCATCATCGGCATGGTCAAATGCGGAACCATACTTCTCACGATCAAACTCGGACCGCCCCCAAGCCAGGTGTACGCGTGCAACCGCGATGTCAATGGCCTCTTCCCGCTCCCTGGTGATATTCGACCAACCTCTCGCGCGTGAATACTCGTTAATCGCGCTACTGTACTTGCCTTCGTTCATCGAGTTCTCTGCGCGGAGCATGAGTTCGTTAAACGCCTCCTCTTCCGCGGCAGCGATCTTGTCGGCAAGGCCTACCGGCTCGGGTACAAAAACTGCGACATTTTCGCACCGGGCAATCATCCGCTCAACGCTCCGATATCGTTCGAAGGCCGACAACGACTGACCGACATCATCGTATGACTGGGCATTTTTCCAGTCTTGCTCAACCACATTGGTCGCGACAAAGAGCAATCGCTCTCTTGCGTCTTCCCAGTCTGGATCCTTTTCCAGAACCTGGATATAGTAATTTGCAGCCTCGCGATATTCGCCCTTCTCTTCCAGCTTCACGCCTTTCGCAAAGCGCTTCTTTGTGCTTGCGCAGCCTGCGACGAGCACAAATGCAAGGAACACCAACAGAATTTGGGATCCCGTTTGCGCGATTCTAGTCGCCGGATTCAACGGAGTCAAGCGCGCGGAGAATGATGGCCAGTGCATGATCAATTGTTTCAAGTGGGGTGGTAAGTGGCGGAGCAATCCGAACGAGGTTATTCGAATGTAAGGTCCATCCAAGTAAAACGCCGTCTGCAACGCATCGGTTGACGACACGCTCGGTGGTCTCAGCGTCTTCGAGAACCATGCCAATCATTGCACCTGGCCCTCGTATCTCCGTAATCAGCGGATGTACAAGCCTCTTGCGAATGTGTTCTCCTATTTCGACCGCTCGCTCCGGAAGCTTGTTCGACAAGGTAACGTTCAAAGCGGCAAGTGCCGCAGCGCACGAAACGGGGTGCCCGCCAAAGGTCGTCACATGACTAAGCGCTGGGTCTCGTCGGAACGTATCAAAGATGGTTTTACTCGACACAAACGCGCCAAGCGGCATTCCGCCACCCATCGCTTTGGCCAAAGTAATAACGTCGGGTTGGATGCCGAAGTGCTCGAAGCCAAACAGTTTTCCGGTGCGGCCAAATCCTGTCTGGATCTCGTCAAAAATGAGCAGGGCGCCGGTGTCTGAGCAAACCTGCCGCAGCTTGTGCATGAACTTGAGAGATGGCATCCGGATGCCGCCTTCACCTTGCACCGGTTCAACGATGAC
>CBDTVC010000732.1:0-1925 GCA_965363925.1 uncultured bacterium
CCCGCCGAACAACTTGTGGGTCTGACGTTTGGTTCTGTTACGCCTGCTCAGAAGGCCGAAAACAGGGCAAGTTGGGGCAGGGCGGAAGTTATCGGTTCCGGCATCGTCCTCGGGTTGGTTCTGCTCGTATATCTATATTTCACCTTCTGGCTTGACTAGTCTCCAGGAAGCTGGATCGACGAAGATACCCATGAAGCCTTTCGGAACAATGCCCGACGGAACCGATGTGTCGGTTTTTACACTCACCAATTCCTCAGGGGTCGAGGCGCGAGTAACCAATTACGGCGGTATCATTCTTTCGCTTAGGGTACCGGATCGAGAGGGCAGGCTTGCTGACATAGTATTGGGCTACGACAACCTGCAAGGGTATTTGAATGAGACTCCGTATTTCGGTGCTATCATTGGCCGGTACGGTAATCGAATAGCAAACGGCCGCTTTGAGTTGGATGGTCAGTTGTTCACGCTAGACAAGAACGATGGTCCTAATCATCTCCACGGTGGACTCGTCGGTTTCGACAAAGTCGTATGGGAAGCCGCGCCTTTCGCAACGGATGATGAGTCCGGTATAATCTTCAGCTACCGAAGTCCAGATGGAGACGAGGGCTATCCCGGGAATCTTTCCGTTCGCGTCGTCTACGCGTTGACCACTGCAAACACGTTGCGGTTTGAATACGAAGCGATGACGGACAAAGCAACTCCAATCAATTTGACCCAACACTCCTACTTTAACCTCGCTGCTAGCGGTGATATCCTGGGACACGAGCTGATGGTAAATGCGGAGTCAATTACGCCTATTGGTTCAACGCTTGTCCCGACTGGCTCGATTGTGCCGGCTGACGGCTCTCCGTTTGACTTCGGTTCGCCAACACGGATTGGGCTACGGATCAATAGTGAAAATGAACAGCTACGTTTTGGCGGTGGTTACGATCATAATTTCGTACTGGACCGCGGTGATTCGTCTGATGATGCTCTTGTTATGGCAGCGTCCGTTTACGAGCCAACTTCTGGGCGGACCATGGAGGTTTGGACGACTGAACCCGGATTGCAATTCTATTCGGGAAATTTCCTCGATGGAACGATCACCGGTAAACGAGGAACGGTGTACGAACACCGATCGGGTTTCTGTCTCGAGACCCAACACTACCCGGACTCGCCGAACCAGCCAGATTTCCCATCCACCATCCTTTGCCCCGGCGACACGTACCACACGATGACAGAATATCGTTTCGGCTCAAAGTAGATTTGTCTTGTTTTTTCCCACGCTTGCTAGTCGATTGACGCCATGAATTTGACGCAGCTTTTGCTTTCCGAATTTGAATCCGAGGCAAAGAACACCCGGAGAATCCTCGAGGTTGTCCCAACCGAGCACTTTCAATTTAGGCCCCACGAACGGTCTTGGACTTTGGTAGAACTGGCTCAGCATGTCGCCAATCTTCCAACGTGGATTAGCCCCACTCTCGATTTAGACGAAATGGATTTTTCGATTCCGATTCCCAAGCCACCTGTTGTTCAGGATTGCTCGGAACTGTTGACGTTTTTCGACTCAAATGTACAAGCCGCTGGCGCTCGACTTGCCGCGTCGAACGACGAAGAATTAATTGACGGAACCTGGACAATGCGCAACGGCCCCGCTGTATTGTTTTCGCTTCCAAAGCACATTGTTGTCCGCAACTTTGTTCTAAATCACACCGTGCACCATCGGGCCCAATTGACCGTGTACCTTCGATTGCTTGAGGTACCCCTGCCCGGGATTTATGGACCGACTGCAGATGAACAGAGCTGAGGTAGTCGTCGGGTAAGTCCGGAGGAATCAGGACAGGCTTGCAATATCTACCTGTGACGAACGTCGCCCACCCTTATCCGCCTGGCATCGGCTAGATTCGTTTCTCCTCTTTCGTCCATGTCTCGAAAATCTCTTCACAGTG
>CBDTVC010000733.1:0-1912 GCA_965363925.1 uncultured bacterium
CGAGTAACGAAGTTGTTGTTCTAAGAGCGGGAATAAGTTTTGGCGTGAGTTGAAAATATCCAGGCATCACGCGCGACATTTTAATCCAATCTGGATTTTATCTATCAACAGATTGACAGCTCGTTCCCCACGACTTCCGTACGAAACGTCATGCCGGGAAATGGTGACGAATGATAGTGACAAGAGAAACGATGATTGTAGCGATGCGCCTCTTTTACTTTTATCGCACTCCGACAAGTGAGGCCGTCTGCAATCGCTGATTTGCGGTCCAAAAGTTAGTTCAAATCTACTACGAAATAGTTTGGCACATTTCTATGGAGACGGGTATTCGGATATTTCCCTACGCGATGGACTATGGGCGATTCGGAGGAGACTCATTGGTTTGCCAAGTAGACACCAAATGTAGGCATTTGCACGATAGCGGGCGATTTGGCGCTAAGATGCCGGCGACCCAATACCGAACGCCCACTCTCGCCAGGAGCCGACATTCAGCTCGCGCAAAACTCACCGAGTCGAGCGGCAGCAGACGGACATTGACAGGGCGGTTAGACACTGCGGAATGCAGGATGGTATCTAACTCTGTCGGTTTTTCCGCGCAGACCTTCGGGTTGCAATTCCATTGCCATGAAGACCTCCTCTGGCACCTCATACTCTGAGTCAATACCAAACTCGGAAGAAGGCGAGAAGCCAAAGCGAGGGTAGTATTCCGGGTGTCCGAGCACCACGACTGCAGCGACGGCTAGCTGCCTGCACTGGCCAAGACCTGCTTGAACAAGTGCCGAGCTAATTCGTTTCCTTTGATGTGCAGGCGCTACCGCCATAGGAGCAAGCCCCATCATTTTGAGGCTGGGGTCGTTCGACAACGAGACCGGCGAAAACATGGTGTGACCAACAACCTCACCGTTGTTTTCAGCGACGAGCGAAATAATCGGTTGTGCTTGTTGTCGTAGAGTGTCAACCAATTCGGCCTTGGACGGCGCATCGAAGGCTGATTCGTTGACCGCATGCACGGCGTCTCGATCACACTCCATTTCATCTCAACTGAGCATGTGACTTTGTGATGTCTAGGCTTGGTGCTGGATATGTTGAACGGCAGCTTTGGGTTGCGATATCAAGCGGTCGCCGGTCAATCATTTGTCGTCTGCGGGAAACGGCAGAGCAAGATCTCGAATCCGCACCAGCTCTCCTTCCTTGCTGGTGTATTCCCCTGCAACAATTACATCGCGATAGTCTATTGCGAGACCTGATACGAGGTGCTCAAAGTCCCCAACAGAATTGTCGGAAGCCACTAACGCACAACGAAACGTTCTAAAGTCAGGGTCACGAACGTCGTGTAATTTGGCATTCTCAAGCGTCGCCATGACAACAGGTATTTCCGCCTCGGCATAGCTTCTAGAAACGTAATCGACAATGTCTGTAGGTAGGTTCAATGGTGCTTTCGCATCTCGGACGAAGAATGTCGAACGGCTGCTTTGGGTTGCGGTTTCAACCGGTCGATGCAACACCCGCTTGAGACCTAGCATCCTGGTATTGCATTCCGGCAACATCTGGCTACAAAAGTGACGGAGTTTAATTATCAGGATCAGTACTGTGCAGTTCGAATAGTGTTTGGGAATAAGCGTTAATGTTTGAGAATAGTGTTCGCATCCCAATCTATAATGTCTGGCCAAGGAATAAGCAGGCTGACCGTAACGAAATCCGAGGCCCGAAAAAAGGGCTTCGCTGTTTCGTACTAGAATCAGTTACTGGAGGGCGGGAGAGCCAAATGAATATTATTCGCGTGCAATCGTCAGTACACGAACCGTTGCGAAGCATCGTAGACGATGTGCGCGTAGCCGTGAGCCGAGTGTGCAATGGAATCGACGACATGAACCGGTTTGATAACAATAGGTTGGTCGTTCGTGCGGAGATC
>CBDTVC010000734.1:0-1907 GCA_965363925.1 uncultured bacterium
CGTGGCACCGGCATTCGACCCGACCTGAATCCCAATCGTGTTACCAAGTGGCTGGCCCTGGTCGTCGAAGCCAACTAGGTTGCCGTACACACGATCACCGCCGCCGCCGGATAGCAGAATGCCGGTTCCGTTGCCGGCAATGATATTTCCGGGCGCCACACCCGGCGTCGCCGCTGCACCGCCGATTACCATCGCGGCCGAAGAGCCACTCACCAAAACACCTCGGTCGCCTGGCATCGAATCGTGGATGTAGCAGCCCGTGACTTCACCGTTGCTACTGTTCCGAAACTCGAGGTTGTTGGAGAAACCCGAAATCTCCATATTCCGAACTGACGAGCCAGCCGATGCTTCGCCGCTGAACAGCAACCCCGGGCCGTTGCCACCGACTCCTGGGCCTGCAAAGACGTGCACTCTCCCCGCCCCTGTCGTGCCGTCAAACGCGATAGGAAATGTAATCGCAGGCGTGTTTCGTTCGTCGATCGTTACCGAACCCGCGGTGAACGAGATCGTGTTCAGATCCGCTTCCAGATTAGCATTTTGGATCGCGGCGTTAAGGGTGCATCCGCTAACGTCTATACAAATTTGATCATCGTCATACGCACGGCACACGTTGCAGATGCCATCGTTGATCTGGAAATCAAAGAGATCGTCGCCTTCGTTTACGACGAACTGTCCCCTGGCTGGAGAGATGAGCAGGAAGCAACTGAGGAGCAACAACGCGGACAACAGTCGGCCGGATCGCGGTTGGCTGGAGCATAGTTGCCTGGTCGACGGCCGGCTTCCAGCCGATCGTTTTGAAGCCGGGCGTTTTGAATCCGAATGGCCGGGCGACAGTCGATTGGAGGATGGTGACATCGACAAAATCCGCTTTGATTCGAGGGTTCTGCTCAAATCTATTGTATTCAAGAGCCGCGCGCAAGACGCAAACACGTCATTTAGGCCCCTACAACGTGCGACGGTTGGACCACGAATTGAGAGGCAGAGAAAGCCTGTCCAAGCGCTTTCCGCAGGCTATTAGGTGGTTTATCCACCCGATGATCGATTCTGCCCCATTCTGTTGCGTCTACAGACAGAAAGCAGCAAGAACATTTTGAAACACGAATCCAGGCCCAAAACGGCCATCGACTCGGCTCCGCACTTTCGGCTCCGATAATCATCGAGTACACCCAATGAAACGATTTGCCCAAATATCCCTATTCGCCGCAGCCGCCTTTCTGGCAGGATGCAGCGGCGACAGCCCCACCGATCCGGGTAAGGGCCTTGATACTGGCGAGTTTGATTACGGCCGCATCTTCCAGGACCATCCTTCCTTTGACGACTGGAGTCAGTTTGAAGTATTGGTTGGTGACGTGAACGGAGACGGTCGTGAGGATGTCATCTACAACAACTCAGATGCATCCAACGACGTGTACGTCGGGCTGGCGAAGGAGTAGCGAGCGTTGCGCGGTAGGTGCGCGGTTGGTGCGCGTTGATTGCGTGCGATTGCGTGCGATTGCGTGCGATTGCGGGTGACGTTGGAGTCAGAATTGGAATGGGCGCTGCCGGTTTTTGCCGGTGGCGCCTTTTTTTTGATCGTCAGTTGTTACATCCGCACCAGAATCCCTCATGGCGATCTAGGCACAGTATGATGCAGCGTTTCCTGTACGGTACGACAAAGCATTCAGAATACGTAGCGATGGTGATTCCGTACTCCGCTGACCAAGTCTTCTGCCCGGGGAAGCGGAAACCCGCTTACCCCAGCTGCAAGCTATCGAATCGAGTACGCCAGCGCATAATGCAAACTTGCATTGGAATCTGTCCCAAGCTTATGTTCGAACCCTGGACTAAGAAGAGCTTCGAAGGTGCGCCTCGTATCCATCCGGATCCGCTACAAAGTATGCGCGCTCAAGGGTGTCGATCTCGCTGAC
>CBDTVC010000735.1:0-1900 GCA_965363925.1 uncultured bacterium
GAATCGTTGAAAACGTGACGGCAGCCTCAAAGACACCGTCGCTATCGTCGTCAATGGCAGGTACGGTCTGTGCCCAGGAAAGCGGCGAAAGATCTCCCCGCACGCCAACTGTTTCGGTTTCGGGATCAAACCAGCCGGACGTAATCGCTTCGTTCATATCTACCGCAAAACGAATTGACAAAGACTCGCGCGTCACATCCGTCCCGGGAGATCCCCCTGGATTGTCGACGCAACCGGAAGCAATTATGGCCAGTGACAACCCAAACGTTGAAAAAATTATTCTCGTCATGCCGCCCCGAGCATTCGAATTTGTTTCGACCATACCTCTTCATCCGCACCAAACTTACTTCGACTATTGATTTGATATACAGGCTTAGCTGCTTCGAATGAGAGATCGGTATCAATCAGGCCGTGCTCGTAGGCATATCGATCAGACCACCCGGGAGCTACGATACGGTAGTCAATTGGGAATCGCTTGCCTTCAATCTCGTTCAAATGCCGGAGCACGCTGGTTGCGCAATTGTTCGTGATGGTATTGTAAAACTCAGGTTCAACATTGAGGCTTGTGGCCTTTTGCAACATAGATTCCAGTAGTCGCCTTACCTGCTGGCGCGAGGCCCGAATCGGATACAGGTACACGTCGTCCTTCCGAACGTTTGCGCGCAAGCCGATGAGGTCACGCTCATCTCCCATGACATACATGATTTCATACTGCCGGTAGATTCCAGCAATCGGACTAAAAACTTCCGGCTTTTCTCGCCGCACCTCGATCGAGATGGGCAGGTAGTAACCATCCGAAAATCCAAATGTCACAAACGTGTGCGCTGTTGCAGGCAGCTTGCCAAACGGTTCAACGACGTATTCCACGGAACGCACCTCGCTTAGGTTGTACGTCTGCGAATACCACGTCACATCGAAATCTGTCTGGCTGCGGTACGTGGCGCGCCTGAGATTGTGAATGGTGACGTTGTCCCCGTCCCAGACAACTTCAGGAATTCGTTGCTGATCCGCCGCCCAGTCCAGGTCATTGCGTGGTTTCACCACGAACCAGCCAACGAGGACGGAAATGACGACGATCGTAGTGACCAGCAGAACGATCTCCTGGCCGACAAACGGAGCCAAGACCCACGGAGCCGTCGCCACCACCACGAATAGCGGCGTCCGAACGGCAACAGGTACCGGAGCAAAATACCGGATCGCGCCGAGCGACCAAAGCCAGGCAATGCCGATTGGAATGGCCAGAAGTATAAAGATGAGTTGCAAAATCGGAGTCTGAATCGTTGAGGCTTCGAGGTCTGAACAGGTCATTGCGACCAACCCGGACACTACCTAACTTCGGGAACAGTGAGAAGGTTGCCGGTTAAATACGGGAGTGCTGGAGGTTCAAATAATCCGGGGCTATAGCTCAGGTGGTAGAGCGCTTCGTTCGCAACGAAGAGGTCAGGGGTTCGAGTCCCCTTAGCTCCACAGCCCTTTTGCTTCGCAAGCTGCAACCATCAGCCGCTAAGGCGCGGTCGGCATCTTTGCGTCGACCAACTTCAGCCATGCGTGTAGCCGATCTGACATTTCTCGTGCACGAACCGTCTGCTCATCAGCAAGATCAATCTTCTCCGAGAGATCCGTTTCGAGGTTGTACAATTCGCGCGCACCGTCCTCCAACCATTCGACCAGCTTGTAGTCGCCCACTCGAATGGCCGCCACCGGCTTGTTACCTGTTCCGTGGTGATAATGTGGAAAGTGCCAATACAATGCATCGTCGTTTTCGCGGGCCACCGGCTGCCCATGCAACGCGGCCGCAATACTGACTCCATCCAATGGGTCAACACTGCCCAGTGGCACACCGGCCAATTCGGCAAGAGTTGGCAGGAGATCCATCGTGATTCCCGGTTGCGAACTAGTC
>CBDTVC010000736.1:0-1900 GCA_965363925.1 uncultured bacterium
CATATGCGCTGCCAGTCGTGCCAGTCTGCTAACCGGTGTCGTCGAACGCACGCATGGCTCTACATTTGGCACGTCACCACTCTCTAGCGCCTTCGTTGACGAGAGTTACCCGACGTTATTGAGAAAATCTGGCTACCAAACGGGATTCATCGGGAAGTTTGGTGTATCCACAGAAGCAGGTGCGGTTGACACGATGTTCAACACGTACGTGCCTCTTCGACCTGCACCATATCTAAAAGAACTCGAGAACGGATCCCTCCGACACTTGACGGACATCACGGCCGATGAATCGATAGCGTTCCTCCAGTCAGCAGTCGGCGCACGCCCGTTTGCCCTGACGGTGAGCTTCAATGCCCCGCACGCGGACGATGGCGACGAGCGTCAGTTCATCTGGCCGCCGGCAATGGATTCGCTGTATTCAAGCGCTTCGATTCCCGATCCTCCGCTTTCCGATCCAGCCTTTTTCGACGCGCTACCGGAGTTTCTAAAAGAAGCTTCACTGAATAGGATCCGCTGGTTCTGGCGCTTCGATACACCGGAGAAAAGGATTCAGATGACGAAGGGTTATTATCGGATGATCAGTGGCGTTGACGCTGCCATCGGTCGCATTCTGGAGGAATTGGCTTCACTCGGACTCGAAGACAATACTGTCGTGATGCTGATGGGAGACAACGGATATTTCCTTGGTGAACGCGGATACGCTGGGAAGTGGCTTCCGTATGACCTTTCGATTCGCGTGCCGCTGATTGTGTTCGACCCCCGTACCGCGGATATTCATGGCGGCTCCAAGACTCCGTCGCAGGCGCTGAACATCGACGTCGCGCCGACGCTGCTCGATCTGGCTGGAGTGCGGGTGCCGGCCACCATGCAGGGTAGAAGTCTGGCACCATTCCTCTCAGGAGCGACGCCCCTTGACTGGCGAACCAGCTTTTTCGTTGAGCACCTTTTCGAACACCCGGACATTCCCAAACATGAGGGAGTGAGAGGTGAACGTTTCAAGTACGCCCGGTACTTCGAGCAGAATCCCGTATACGAGGAGCTATATGACCTGCTCGATGACCCAATGGAAACCAGGAATTTGGCCGGGAATCTCGAGTACCGGCAAATTCTGGAAGGACTCAGAACGCGCACGGACGAGCTTCGTGACGAATACGGTGGCCCGTACGTCCGGCTCACGGAGCAAGTGCAGTAAAAGAGTATCGTCCAGAACCGACGTCAAGACGCACACCTCCTGAAAGTCCTGTCGCCGCAGCCTACGAGCGGACGCATATGGCAAAGGGTTGCGGTTCTCAGCGCTATTTTCGGTTGCTCCAAAAATCTTCGGCCTCGGCCTCCATTAAGGCTAGCCGGGTGTAGTAGTCGGGGAATTCCTTTAGATGAGCCAATGCGATCTTACCTGTCATCATCTTGTCGTCGTCGGTAACGTTCGTCGCAGGGTCACGCGTACCGTGTTCGAGTTCAACACGTAGTCCTGCGTGAAATTGGTCGAATGGAATCACGCCCCAATCCACCCCGATCGATGCCCCGATTTGTTCAACCTCGTCATTACTATAGTCTACTTTTTTCATTTTGCCGGCCGTTTGTTGAAATGATAGGTGAACGACTATCGGATACAACCCCGTCGTCTTGCGAATGGACCGATTCGCACGTTCTAGCGCAACGTGCTGAACGTAGTATAGAGCCGATGCACGTGCGTACTGTGAGGCACACCCGCTCCATCATGTAGTCTTGATTCGCACCTCGTCATTGTCTGCGTTCGAAGCGGTCTAGCAACGCCACCGTCACGGCCCGACTTCCTTGCCAACCTTGCGAGCCTTGCCACCCTAACTTCCGTTGGCGGAGACTTGACGGTTTTGCGCAACGCTACACTGACATCGTGCAGTTGCGGCCTTGATTCAGT
>CBDTVC010000737.1:0-1860 GCA_965363925.1 uncultured bacterium
CGACCATCCGCAAACACATCGTGTTCGAAGGCTGTCGCGTTGGACGCAAGCCTACCCAAATGAATATTTTTGCAAAAAAATTTGGCACGCCAACGATGGAAGCCTCCGATCGCTATGTCGCTGGCGCCGATGTGGAATTCGATCTTACTCAACCCAAGCCGCTAAACGAAGCGGAAAAAACTGCGCTGAAGGGTGTCGTTGCTCAACTATTTCAAGATGCCGTTCAATCACGTGCTCCAGAACCATCAGACTTTAAGAAATTCGTCATGGGTGGTGGAGAAGCTGAGTACAATCGAATTCAAAAAGCTTTGTTTGAAACGCTGATCAAAAGAGGATCTGTTAAGAAAAAAGTCATCCTTGAATGGTTTTCATTAGATAAGAGTGAGATAGATGCGACTCGACACACTTACCTTACGCAACAGGAAATTAGAAAGTCTCTCCTCATTATCAATAGCGAGACCGCTGCCGTAACCGCCCAGAACCACTATAGTAGTGGTGTACAAACGGAAACCGATTACCCAGGACACATTGTTCGAGTGCAGCCCTGGTGACATGACTAGATGATACATAAAAAAGGAGACTGCGGGAAAAAGAGGACAGACCACGGTTGTTTGGCCTGACATAAATCTTTTAGGGCTCAACGTGGCCTGCCCGGCCCTCTGTGCGTTGCTCTGCGACACAAAGCATGCTCGACATTCTGTTTGAAACTACCATCACTGAAGCGGCCTTGAATCACACCTGCCGATTGTTGCTCCGTTGAATTAAATGATGAACTACACCCGGTAGTGTAATTCGGGTTCGTCTTGGCATTCTCGTGCGTCCTTGCACAAATGAGCATTAATTATTAGGGAGCACTAAGTTCGGTTCCATTCGCGAAATCGTGGTCCCCAATTTTGCCTCTAGGGTGTTCTGTCTGTCCCGTAGGGTGTCCCGTCGCGGTGGAAATACCCTTCGGGCTCGAACACCATATCGATAACGGAATACTCGCCCGAGTCCGTTTCCCGATCGCCAGCGCTGGCGACGACGAAGACGCAGTCCGTAGCGCTGCGATTTTGCAGCCGATGTCCGTTTTCGGAGCCCGCAGGCCAAGCGACCACATCGCCCGGCCGGATCGTGATTTCTCCGTCATCCTCGGCCAGAACCGCTTCACCGGCGATCATGATCAGCAATTCATCTTGCCCTCGGTGCCAATGACGCTGTGAAGACCATGCTCCGGATTTCAGCGTGACATGGCTAGCGCCGAGGTGCTTCAAGCCGGCCGCAGGAGCAAGGCGGCGATACCAGCGTCCCTCAACATCCTTGTTGTAGGGCGCAGGGTAACCTGTGGCGTTGGTCTGCGGGATCGCATCGAGATTGAGTTTGGGCATGGGCTTTAGCTCCCCATTGAATTAGAGAATCGGAAGCATAAACGCCTTGCCCAAAGTAGTCGACCGAGAAATCTGGTCATCCTTATACAGTCTGTTCTTCGACAGCAAATGGCCAGAAGTGGACGTTCCGATCAACAGCAACCGGAAGCACTGCCTATAGAACTCCATAGATAAGGAACGCTCCGAAGGCCAGGCCAAACAACAACCACAGTCTGATAATTGACGCAGAAAAC
This sequence comes from uncultured bacterium, assembly GCA_965363925.1. Classification (GTDB taxonomy): domain Bacteria; phylum Bacteroidota; class Rhodothermia; order Rhodothermales; family JABDKH01; genus JAGQWL01. The sequence goes on from CBDTVC010000737.1 coordinate 1,601, forward strand.
CGCTCGGACCACCACGCGATAAATCTACGAATTCGCTCCCGACCCATAACCGCCAAAGCTACTGCAGCGACAATGGCAATCAAACCCAACACTTGAAAAACAATTGGGAATAAAGTGGCCGGCGCGACACTGATCAGGGCTAACCCCAAGACCAACCTCACCGCTACAGCGATGTATATTCCCCGGTGCTGGGCCATCAAGGACGTTACCAACATCATGAGTTTGCCCGGCGCAAATATCCCCCACCCAGCCAGCACGAT
>CBDTVC010000738.1:0-1841 GCA_965363925.1 uncultured bacterium
CTCCTTGGTTGGCGGACTTTACGGCGTTTCTGTCGGAGGAGCGTTCTTTGGGGAATCAATGTATCACACGGTTAGCGATGCCTCCAAGGTAGCTTTGGTTCATTTGGTTTCTGCCATGAAAGGATTGGGACTCGTTCTGCTCGACACTCAATTCACCACCGATCACTTAAAGCAATTTGGAGTGATCGAAATTGCTCGTGATGAGTATGAAACATTGCTTGCAGATGCTATCAGTCTCCCAGTACGTTTTTCAGCAACTGCCGCCCTTCGTCACGCCGAAAACCTGTGGAATGCCGCTAAACGTTGATCGGAAATAATGATAAAACCTGAACGACCAATTAGAACTTCTTGCCTGCTGTTCAGCGTGTTGCTAGTCTGGTCTGTTGCCGCGTGCGGTAAATCTGATCAGTCTGCAGGTAACGCGGACCGGATTGCCCCCGACAGCGTGACGGCGGGCGTCGCGGTTTCCTCTACGATTCAGTCGTCCCGGGTTGTGTCGTCACAGATTGCGTCGTCGGAAGCTGTGTCGTCAAGGCGCGTTGCTTTGGGGGTCGGGGAGGAACGGGTGACGAAAAGCCTTACCGCTGGATCAGCAGCGACTTCTGGTGGGGGCAGGGCAGATTCGTCTGATCGTGCGATATTTGAACAACTATTAAAGATGGCGAGCGAAGCAAACCTTGCGGCCGAACCGTATGGTACTATTGTTCAAACTATCGGCATGGAATTCCTGGGCGCGGAATACGTCGCAGGGTTGCTGGATGAATCGGACCGGGAGCAGTTAGTCGTTTCGTTTTCGAAATTTGATTGTGTCCTTTTCGTCGAGACTGTACTTGCGGTGTCCAGGTCAATTGCCGCCAACCAGACGACGTTTGAATCCTTCACGGCCGAACTTCAGGCATTGCGATATCGTGGTGGAATGATCGACGGATATTGTAGTCGGCTGCACTACTTTAGTGATTGGATCGATGACAACGAGGAGCGTGGTAACGTAAAGAACTTGACCGAACAACTCGGAGGCCTGCGAGTTGATGAATCGCCGGATTTCATGAGCTCGAACCGGTCTCTATATCCGCGATTTGCAGACAACGACAGTCTGTTTGCTGGTATTCGGAAGATGGAAGATGACCTGACGCGGGTCGCCATTTTTACGATTCCACAGAGCCAGATCAAGGCGTCATACCCTGGGCTTAAGGCAGGGGACATCATCGCAACATCGACATCGGTGAACGGCTTGGATGTTTCGCACACAGGTTTTGCTTTCGACAATGGTGACGGGTCGTTTGGGTTCTTGCATGCATCAACTTCGGGCGGCGTAAAGGTGTCACCGGATTTATCTGATTACATACACGGTAACAGAAAACAAACAGGAATCGTAGTAATTCGGCCGCTAGACGGTCGCAATCTTGATGAATGAATTGCGTAGGGTTGGGGTCTTTACTTCTGGAGGAGACGCGCCGGGTATGAACGCGTGCGTCCGCGCCATAACACGAACATTGATCAGTGAAGAGATTGAAGTTGTGGCGATCCGTAGGGGATACTCTGGCATGATTGATCGGGATTTTGTGGATGTTGATGGTCAATCGGTGTCCAATATCCTGCAAAAAGGCGGTACGATTCTCAAGTGCGCGCGCTCCAAACGGTTCTTCACCACCGTCGGCAGGGCAAAGGCTGCAGATAATCTCCGGGATGCGGGAATTGACGCCCTGATCGGAATCGGAGGTGACGGGACGCTCAGAGGCGCGCACCTGATGAAGCAGGAGCACGGTACGCGCATTGTGGGCTGTCCCGGAACGATCGACAACGACCTTTTCGGCACCGACGAAACGATCGGATTTGACTCG
>CBDTVC010000739.1:0-1822 GCA_965363925.1 uncultured bacterium
CCGGGTGCGCCCGGCGTGATCATCGGACACAACGAATCGTTTGCGTGGACTATGGCCAGTGGCCAAACTGACAATACGGACCTGTTTGTTGAAGCCACAAACGTTGCCGGAACAGAGTATTTCTTCAACGGCGTGTTTAATCCGTTCGAGGCAATTGCCAACAACATTCCGGTGCTCGGACAAGCGGATGACGCCTTTGTACACTTCCGCACCGGCCACGGCCCGGTTGTCGGCTCGGACCTTCCGAACCAGCAGGCGTACTCCCTTCAGATGACGTTCTGGGGTCAGGAGATGTTAATGATGCAAGGGTTCTACGAAATCTGGAGCGCCACTACGGAGGCCGAGTTCTCGACAGCTCTGCAGCAGCTTCCGATGTCTTTCAACGTTCTCTACGCCGGTGAGCACACTGGGACAGGGTCGCAGATCGTGAAGTACTGGCACGCTGGCAAGTATCAGGATCGAACGGATGGCGTCGATCCTCGTCTGCCACACTCCGGCATCGGTGATGAAGAGTGGCAAGGATTTATCCCGTTCGCAAGTCTTCCGCAGGCCGATCATACGACACAGGATTACTTCGTCAACTGGAACAACAAACCGATCGCTTCCTGGGATCAGGGCGACAACATGTCGTGGATCGTCGGTAATGTGTTCAGGGATCGTGTCAATACGCTGGATGCTTTTGTGGGATCAACCACACCGTTCAGCTTTGCCGACCTGAAGAACATTCCTGCGACCATCAATGATCACGGTACGTACACCCAGGCGATAGAAATCGCGCCGGTTGGAGTAACGAAGAGGGCCCTTGCAGCAACGTTTACGGACGAAAGTCTTAATCCGCCGGGACAAAGCGGTTTCATCAGTCTCGCGCAAGACACCTCAGCGCACTTTCGAGATCAGTGGCCGTTGCACCTGGCGTTCGGATTCAAGGACATGATATTTTCACCCGAGAGCCTCCCGGTCGTACTGACCGCATTTCGTGGGGTGGTCGATGAATCTGACGTGACGTTTTTCTGGACAACGGGTAGCAGTGCGGCGGCGTCACGGTTTGAGATTCAACAAGCAGTTGAACCTGGGTTGGGCGCGGCATCCGAATGGATGGCCATCGCCTCTGTCGACGGCAACAGCGGAGCCGACGGATCGTTGCATCATTCTTTCCGAATCAACGACCTCGCAGCCGGCTATCATCTGTTTCGACTACGCATTGTTGATCTAGACGGTTCGGTAGCGTACAGTCCGACGGAGTCGGTTCTCATAGGCCCAGTCGGAGCGTACGAGTTGTCGGACGCGTATCCCAATCCGTCTGCCTCGCAAGCTGCATTCACGTTCACCCTCAGAGAATCCGGTCAAGCGACTATCGAGGTGTTCGACATCCTTGGCCGTAGAATGCTGCGGGTGCACAACGGCGAGCTGGCTGCTGACGAGCGACATCACTTCGCAATTGATGTCGACCATCTGCGAAGCGGCACCTACACAATTGTGGCGAGAAGCGGAGGATTTGTTGGGCGTCGGAGCATGACGGTAGTGCACTAGCGCGATAGCGAACACACAGTTGGACCGGGTCGGGCTTACACGCCAGACAACCCTGACGTTCACCCAACAGTCGCGTGAATTGCTCGCGTCCGGAACAGCGTAAAATCCAACCGGGCGGCGGCTCGAGCTGGTTCCTAACTTCCATTCGCCATCTGCGGTAGTGTTGGTCAGTTGCCACTACCTCCAATAAACCTACAAGCACATGTTCATCGGACACTTTGGCGTTGCGTTTGGCGCGAAGCCGGCTTCGCCACGCGTTTCACTGGGTACCTTCTTCATGGCTGTGCAGTTC
>CBDTVC010000740.1:0-1808 GCA_965363925.1 uncultured bacterium
TCGGCGTGGCGATGATCGCACTCACTTCATCGGTGCACCCGTAGAGGTCGAGTACGAGACGTTTATTGAAGAGGACGTCGCTGTATTGGATTGGGATGCCGCTGTCGCCGAACTACGACGGATATACCGGGGAGATGGAAAGGCGGTCTTCTCAGGGGTCGCACGCGAATGGGTCTTCCGAGACCTGTCAGGTGAACGCGCCCGCGTTGCGCTTATTCCGTATGACGGAGGTTCGCGGCTGCGCATCACCCATCACTACGCCGACTATGCATGGGCCTGGTATGGTGGAATCATCTCTACTGTTATTCCGCTGATCTTTCTGAATTTCTTCTTTCTTCCCGTTGGGATAGTCTTCAATTTTGTCATCGCCTTGATTACACTTTTGACTGTCCACCTGATTGCACGAACTGCTTTTTCAACGTATGCCCGCGGACAGGAGCGTCAAACTCGCGATGCATTGTCGAAAGTTGAGGACATTATCGCGCCAGTCCCAATCGAAGAACACGAACCCACCGGCACCAAGAGGAGTGATTCACCTTCAGGCACCGGAGGGTCAATAACTCGGACAGAGAACACTTTGCCTCGACACGGTCCGTCGAAGACAAACCCTTCTAATTTGGATGCGTCGCTCCAAAACGCCGAACAGAAAGCTCCCGAGGACAATTCGCCGATTCGCAAGACCCGGACCAGCTAGGTTTTCGAGCACGCTTGCCTTCCAGCCAAAAGAGCGCGTGTGCCCCCAATGGGTTCAACGTGAAGCACAGTTGGACGGCGAATTGTCATCCGTCTGGCCGACATTATAGATACCGCACCAAGGTCGGCCCGGCGGTCTGTCACAACTTCGACGCAAGTTCATTCAGATGATCCTCGGCTGCATCGATCAAATCTCCGTCGTCGAACTCTTCAGCGATTCGAATCGCCTCCGTGAAATCCGCGGAAGCAAGAGCGTAGTTGTGCATATGATGGTAAACAAATCCGCGGTTGTATAGTGCATTGCGTTGATTCGGACTCGACAACAGAATCTCGTCCAGGTCAGCAATTGCTTCCGGGAGTTGATCCCTTAGATAGTGGATGTGCCACCTGACGTTTCTTGCGCCATCTGCCCGTGTTACACGATCCGCGGCTCGGTTGCTGTTTGCCTTGAACCGGTTGGTGTCGAGCCCAATATCAGCTTCGCTTGCCGCACCGGAGCGGTCGTCGGCTTGTACGGCCGCATCGATAATCTCTGTCAACAAACGTAGAGCCTGATCAAACGCCGGATCGGAGGGATTTGCAGGGTTACCTTTGTGATACCATTCCAGTGCAGCGGAAAGGGAATCGTTTGTCATGCGGTTATTGTTGTAGGTTCTATCACTCAGAATAACGCCAATTATGGGTGTATTATGCCAGCGATTTCTTATCGTTGCCTGCATGCCGCCCGGGATTACAGGTTCGAGAGTTTAGAGCGGCACAACAAAAACTCCGGCAATGGCTGTTTGAAAGGGCCTCCGACCGCAACAACTGTGATGTATTGATATGGCTAATCTATGAGTCTTCAGCCAAGCATTTTTAACGATGTTTTGGGTCCGGTCATGCGCGGCCCTTCGAGTTCTCACACTGCAGCTTCGTGGCGAATCGGCAAACTTGCAGCCGCCCTGCTGGGCGAGCCCTTCGTCTCGGTGTTGGTAGAATTTGACAAAGACGGTGCGTGGGCGCCAAACTTCGAAGAACAAGGTACTGTTCTGGGCATGGACGGCGGACTGTTGGGTATCGATATCACGGACGAAGAAATAATTCGACACAAGGAGATTGCTGCTACTCGACAAGTC
>CBDTVC010000741.1:0-1807 GCA_965363925.1 uncultured bacterium
GTGTACACGTGCATGACTTGCAAGCAACGATTTTGCATCAGCTTGGCTTTGATCACAAAAAGCTGACTTTCCCTTTTCAAGGTCGGGACTTTCGATTGACTGATGTCGGCGGTCGGGTTGTTGACGAGATACTTGCCTGACGGCCCCAACTGACTCATCGCCATCGATCCTGTAAACGGAGAATCGTTACTGAAGCACGACGTCTCTCAAACGAACGCAACATTCAATCACCAATACGCGCACGTGATAACTAGTAAGTTTGCCAAATTCAATTTCCTGATCGTCGCGATTGTCGCGGTCGTGTTGTACTTCGTGCTTGATACATCCGGAAGACCTTCGGACTGGCAGCGGTTCTTCGGGCGCATGCATCCAGCAGCTGTACACCTTCCGATTGGTATTCTGATTTTCGGATTGATCTTGTCTGCGCTACGTTCGGTCGGTTGGATTAAGGATGGTGAAAGTGTGGTTGACGTCGCACTTGTGCTTGGGTCGTGGTTCGGAGTTGTTGCGATACTTGCCGGGTCCTGGTTGGCCCAGATTGGTGGCTATCCGGATGAGACGATGTTTCGGCACAAGCTGGCGGGGTACGTCGCGACCGTCGTCGCAGCACTGATCCTGTACCTGCGACACGGATCAGCCGAATTGAAATGGGTGGGTCGTCTTCGACAGGGCCTGTGGGTGGTTGTAGTCGGTGCGCTGGCGTACGGTGGCGATCTTGGTGGGCGGATGACGCATGGCGAAGGTTTTGCATCCGAATATGCACCGGGATTCGTACGTCCGCTTTTAGGGGAGCCAACGCCGATGGTAGAGCGACTGAAGCTTGACGATCCCGCGAAGACGACTGTCTTTGACGCCGTGGTTGCGCCGATACTTCAGGATAAATGCGCGGCATGCCACGGAGCAGAGCGGGCGAAAGGTCGGCTACGATTGCACACAGCGGAAGTGATCGCAGAACACAAAGGAGACGAGCCGTTGTTGGTTGCTGGAAGGCCTGGGGAAAGCTTGTTGATTCAACGGGTTTCGCTGCCGCAAGGGCATGATGACGTGATGCCGCCGGCGTTCGGCGCAAAGCCAATTTCACCTGCGGACGTTGAACTGCTAAAGTGGTGGGTTGCTGAAGGTGCATCGTTCGAGCAGACGGTTACGGATACCCCCATGCCTGCTCACATCCGAACTCTTCTCAATTTCTACGGGCTTGGAGAAATCAAGACTGGGATTTTTGCGCTCGAAGTTGCTATGCCGGATACAAATCGTATCGCAGCGTTGCGTATGAAAGGAGCGTCCGTGAATTCCTTGGCGGCGGGTTCGCCGTTCTTGTCTGTGAAGTGTGAGGCAGCCGCGAATTGTTTCTCCGACGGCGCGTTGGCGGCACTCGGGCCCCACATCGCGTGGTTAGATCTTGGAGATTCCGACGTAACGGATAGCCAACTTTCGACTCTGTCTCGGCTTTTGCACCTTACGCGCCTCGATCTGTCGCGAACGGGAATTCGTGGAAGCGGGTTGAAGTCACTTGAACAGCTGGCCTACCTTGAGTACCTGAACCTCTACGAATCCAAAGTTGATGATGCTGGCGTCAAGCTACTTGAACCGATAAAGTCATTGCAGGCGCTATATTTGTGGCAAACAGGCGTCACGGGGCCGGCTAGGGATGCGTTGCAGGATGCGATACCGGATTTAAAGATCAATACCGGCGCGACCAATTGATCATGGATACAACGACTGACTAATACCCGATCGATATGGATCGAACCAGACTATCTGCTAAGCGAATCGCACTCAGTTCTGAGTTGCTGGTGCTTACCAGTTT
>CBDTVC010000742.1:0-1792 GCA_965363925.1 uncultured bacterium
CCTTACTCCGCTTATGTCCAGACTATTTCTGCTGTTTGTTTTCGTCCCGCTAATTGAGTTGGCTTTGCTGATCCGGCTCGGTTCCTGGATCGGCTTTTGGCCAACGGTTGCGATCGTCATTGGTACTGCGGCGCTAGGTAGTAGCCTCGCGAAGACCGAGGGGCTGTCAGCCTTTGCCCGCTTTCAAGAGGCATTGGCGGGTAAGCGCCCACTGGCCAAAGAGTTGATCGACGGTCTCATCATTTTGGCCTCCGCGGTGCTACTGCTCACGCCAGGGGTCATTACGGACGTCGTTGGCCTGATGGGGTTGTTTCCGTTGACACGGCCCATTATCCGGAAGTTAATACAAACCAATTTTAACGTGTCGGTCGTCGGAGCGGGAATGAAATCCCAGACAACCTATCGCACGAATGAAAAGGATCAATACGATCCTGTTTCTGCGGATGAACACGGTCCGAGGCCTTCGGTCTCGACGGATGGGTACGAAACGACCATGGGTGGCACGCCAGCGCGAAAGCCGTCATATCGTGACGATTCAACACCAAGACCGGATCGCCCCAACTAACATTCGGGGCTGACGTCGAACACCGCTTGTCAGACCACACCGTTCAACCGCACCCCAACTCCCCAGGAATGCGATAGCGTCGCAATCATGGCACGCTCGTGCTCGGTAACTTCGCCATCGCTTCTGGCAACGTACAGCAGGTCATCCAAGACGGCGAGTCGTTGCGGTATCGGGAAGCTCATTCGAATAGCGGTGACCGATCGGCCAAAATCTTTCTCTTCAGGCTGAGTCGCATAGAAAGCCAAGACTTCGCGGAGTACGCTACGTACCTCCTTCTCGGTCATTTCGGGTTGCCACTGACCGAGACGCTCGAGGATAGCTGCGATTTCAGGCTCCGAGAGATCGGCATCCGCACCGTGAGCCAGCGCCACGTAGATGAGGCCGAGGTCGTGCATAACGGTCCAATCTTCTTCATCACCATCCTCAAGCGGCATCTGCTTTATCTCCCACGCGGCGGCCAGAACGGATACAAGACTTCTCTCGCTTCCGAGGTACACCCCATCTGCCTGCGCCACGTTAGCTGCATCGTCCAGTGCCCGCTTCCGCTGCTCGGGTGTCAGGACCTGCCGCAACGTATTGATGGAATTGACGATCTCCGTTTCGACATCGCTCTCAAGGTAAACTGCAACCGTTTCCATCACGATTTCCATTGCTTCGTCTCGATTCTTCCCGGGACGCCATCCCGCAATCGCGTCGATAATCGCTTCCAGCTCCGTCTCGACAAGCCGTCGATCCGTTCCGTAAGCAAGCGCGATCAGAATCAAAGCCAGATCGTGCGTGCGCGTCCACGTGTCGAGCCCGCCATCGGGCTTTTGCTCTCGGCTAGAGTGCCCAGATTCGTCAGCGTTAGTTCCAGTCATGATCTGCCACACTTAGAATGCAAAAAAACGAGGAATGCGCTGCTTCCCAACTAAATTCCCGGCACAAACGACGGCAACAACCGGGATAGTACCGTCTTGCGTCAGTCACGATACACTCCCTCGAAATGGTAGGCCCGGGGGGACTCGAACCCCCAACCCGCTGATTAAGAGTCAGCTGCTCTGCCAGTTGAGCTACGGGCCTATTAAGCAATGATACTGGAAAGTCTAACAAATCCGGGGTGAACCCGAACTCCGATGCGACAGGAATCCCAAACAAAAACTAGAGATCCATATGTCCCTGTAGTGTCCGCCAAGAATCTTACCCGCGACGTCGTACCTACACGTTTGAGACGATCATTCGACCTGA
>CBDTVC010000743.1:0-1778 GCA_965363925.1 uncultured bacterium
CAATGTCACCGAACGCTGCGCAGGTTATCGACGCGTTGTTACAACTCACTGGAAGCCAGAAAGACGGCCGTGGGGTCGAGGCCAGCTGCTTCAAGTTCCAGAAGCGCTGGGTCGGCATCAGCGAATCGGCAGATAGATCCTCAATCGATGTGCCGTGAAGAATTGGATAGTCAGCAGTAAGCTGCCACTGAAGGATCGACTTGGGCTGCCCAATGGCAAGCAGTTCAGCGTACTGTTTGATTTCGTTCATCGCGTAAGAAGGCTCAAAAAATACTTGGGGATACTGGCGAGCCGACGGGTCGGTAGCGCCCGCCGCGACAATGAGCGGAACTCCAAGCAGATAAGAAGCCTCCCGCCAGAACTCCAGAGTGCCATCTTCCCAGCCACTCCACGAATGAAATGAAAGTGCACCAATGTGCGGACGTGCATCCGGGTTGGCCATCGCTTCTTTGACAAAATCCTTTGCATAAGCATTGGACGTATCTCCTAACAGGAGTTTTGTGGCTAGTCCGCGGCGGACCAAATGCTGTCCAAGTGCCACGATGAATCGGGAGTGTTCATCAGCGCTTTGCAGGATGCCGATCCCGAGATCTGGTTCGTTCAGCGAAACGAACGCAGGTTCAACACCATAGTATCGCTTGAGGTGTTTTAGATAGTCACCGATTGAGTCAACAAGCTTGTCGATTTTCTCCGGGTCCAATCTCCGACTTCGAACAACCGGTACGGGTGCGCTGTTTACCGCGTCCCCTAAACCCGACGTCAAGCTTCGTTCAACGGATACGTCGGTCGAATCCTGTGCGACATCAACCCGCGGGCGCTCAATGTTTGCGGCGAGAGAATCAATAGCTCCAGACGAGTCCGATGGTGTCGAGGTCATTCTCGCGACATAGGCCCACTCGGGGGCGTCCCAGATACTGACGATTACCGACGTTCGCTTACGTTCAAGGGCACGTGCCATCTCCATTGCTACTTCTACCCGATCATGTAAACCATCAGCCTCAGCTACATCACCCGGATCGAGGTCTTCGTTTGGGTGCCAGTTGCGCATCGGCATCTCGACACGGCCCCACGCCGGATTCAGTTGCTCCATGTTGTAGGCGGCAGCAATCAGGTCTTCTTGTGGGTCCTGAATCTTGAAGTTGCCGCCGATACCGTCGAACAAACGACCGGGCCTTGACGTGCGAACAGACACCGTCACGGTTTCCGTATCCACTACTCCCGAAACGCGAATCGAGAATCGATTGCTGACAGATTCACCTTCGGCAAGTTGACCCGTCATCATTGTCATGTACGCGTTCAGGATATGCTGCCCTTGATCGGTCGTGTCTTCGCGCACAATTACACCGGTCGGCGTACCAAAATTGACGTCGATCTTTCGATCTACCGAACCAAACCGAAGACCTTCTGCCGAAGCACGAACAAAATCCGACCCAACGTCTGCAGGATCGCCTTCAATCGAAATGTTCTCATCACCTTCTCGCATCGTTCCCAGAAAACCGAATGAGCCATCCGCGTAGTCCGAGGCGAGGAGCTCAATCTGGAAGTACACACCATCAAGCGTGGTATCACTCAGGGCTGTGACGGTCACATCTACATTCGCCACGCCCGACTCGACAGAAGTAACGACCTGTTCGAAGCGGATTGGCGCCAACGTGGCGGTTACGGTCCGGGCGTTTCCGTTGCGCGCAAAAACGGGCGCCTGATCCGGTCTGTGCATACCCGATTCGCGCATGACATCCCAGTGGGTGGTCACGACGCGAATGCTTGTCCTGAACGGA
>CBDTVC010000744.1:0-1770 GCA_965363925.1 uncultured bacterium
GATCGTTTGCGGATGGCAGTGTTCCGAAACAAAGAACGTATTCCGATCACCTTTCGTTAGCCGGCGGAGCATCATCATTGCTTCTGCGGCAGCTGTGCTTTCGTCCAGCAGAGATGCATTCGCGATTTTCATCCCCGTGAGGTCGATGATTGCCGTTTGGAAATTCAGCAGGGCCTCCAGCCGGCCTTGGGCAATCTCAGCTTGGTAGGGGGTGTATTGTGTATACCATGAAGGGTTCTCCATGATGTTGCGGAGGATCGCCGGCGGCGTGATTGTGCCCGAATAGCCTTGACCGATGAACGAACGAAACATCTTGTTGCGGGCACCAAGCTGTCGCGCTCGCTGAAGCAATTCGTGCTCGGTCAGGGCGTCCGGTAGATCGAGATCACGTCCCAATTTGATTGGGTCAGGGATGGTGCGATCAATGAGTTCCTTGACGGAAGAAAACCCAGCGGCCTGAGCCATGGATTCGGCTTCCTGAACTGATGGGCCGATATGGCGATTGGCGAACGAATTGTAGTTGCTCAAGACAGTAGAAGCTAGTTCGGCGTGCGAATGCACGGCAGGTTTCGGTAGATAGCGTTTTGGCGAATCACAAGTCCCAGGTTGCAGCGCTACAACGAGTCAAAGCGGGCGGAGTTCTGATTGGTCTGTGGATTTTGTCCGTACCCGAAAAGACTGTTGATCTCGGGCAATGACCGAGCGGGTTGTCAGAGATGATAACGGTCAAATGCCATTTTTTAGCGTCTTTCATGGAGGGGTCCACCCAGTTCCTCCTCCCCGCTGACAAGCTAATTCAACTCGAGTTCGCAAACCAAATACAAACTTGCAAGCAAACCGGCGTCTTCCAAAATCCTGACGAAGAACCGCCCAGATGCAGATAGCGCCCGCTTTCTCCTCAGAACCAGTTTTGCCCAGCCCACGGTGACACTAACGCAGATCGTCATACGAACACGCTGGAAGTCCCTCGCAAATCGGCCAGATTCAAACCACCCGGTTCGTTTCATCCGGCGTCACGCCTTTCTCCGCCTTCTTCATCTTAGCAAGCGCTTCTTTTGCTGCGCGCTGCTCGGCCTTCTTCTTGCTGTTCGCCTTTCCGCGGCCAATAGCTACGTTATTGACCACCACATCAACAGTAAAATCGCGATTGTGGCTTGGCCCATCTTCGGCAAACATGTCGTAAGTCGGTTGTGGCCATCCCTTTGCCTGCACGTACTCAAGTAGAAGGCTCTTGTAGTTGTCTCGATGCACGGCCAAATGGTCCATGTCTGAATCGTCCAGCAGCCGTCGGTGGATAAAGTCGCGCGCTGCTTCGATGCCGAGGTCGAGATATAACGCGCCGATTATCGCTTCAAAGCCATCCGCCAGTACGCTTGTGTTGTCCCGGCCACCCTTCTGGATCATGTTATCGCTCACGCGGATCACCGTGCCGAGATTCATCTCCCTCGCCGCAGTCGCGAGTCGTTCTCCGTTGACTAACTTCGCCCGGATTCGAGTCAGGAATCCTTCATCCTCGTTTCGGAAATGAAGGTACAGATGGTCCGCCACCACAAAGCCCAGCACCGCATCGCCGAGAAACTCAAGTCGCTCATTGGAATACTGTCGACTATCCTTCTTTCGCCGGAGCAGTGAGCGATGACTCAAGGCGCGTTCGTAAAGACCCAGGTCGCTAATCGAAAAACCCACGAGCTCTTCAATCGTCCGCCGGTATTCTGCCTCTTCGGAAGTTTCATCTCCGGCAGCCACAGAAAGAGTCACGGTTTCGCCGTC
>CBDTVC010000745.1:0-1762 GCA_965363925.1 uncultured bacterium
CAACTGCGCAACAAGCTTCTTCTGGGCAGTGACCAGCCTGTCCACCGCCGGACGAAGTTCCGTAAATCGGTCTTCCTCCGTTTGCGGTACCGGACCCGAAATGATCAGCGGTGTGCGAGCCTCATCGATCAGAACCGAGTCAACTTCATCCACGATCGCGAAGAAGTGATCTCGCTGAACTAATTGATTTGGATCAACCACAAACGAATTATCCCGAAGGTAGTCGAACCCAAATTCATTGTTAGTTCCATAGGTGATGTCGGCTTCGTATGCCTCGCGGCGTCCTTCCGAGTGGGGCTCAAACTGGTCGATCACTGCGACCGACATGCCGAGTCGTTCGAAGACCGGTCCCATCCACTCTGCGTCACGCTGGGCAAGGTAGGTGTTAACTGTGACCAGGTGAACGCCACGTCCAACAAGCCCATTTAGATAAACCGGGGCGACGGCGACCAGTGTCTTTCCCTCACCTGTCTTCATCTCGGCAATCTTGCCCTGGTGAATCGCGACACCTCCAAGCAACTGAACGTCGTAGGGAACCATGTCCCAAACAATCTCCTGACCGCCAGCGATCCAACTAGTGCCTTTCATTCGACGGCAGGTTTCCTTTACGACCGCGAATGCCTCCGGCAGGATCTCCTCAAGCGTATCCCGCACCGTGTCAAGCCACAACGTGTCGAGCTGGTCGAGGTCATCGTACAACTCATGTCGATCTTCGAGTGTAAGTCTAACCATTTCTCCATCACCCGCAGAATCAATGATTTCCTCACCATCAGCGCCAACCGCAACCTCTGCGCCCACGCGCAACCGGCGCTGGATTTCAGTCTGCTCAGCCTCGATATCTTTGACGGCCTCTCGAATCCGATTCCGAAACTCTTCAGTCTTTGCCGAGAGGGCCTCGTCAGACAGGACGGCGATTGACGGCTCGACTTCTTTTATTTGTTCGACTACTGGCCAAAGCTTCTTCAGCGATCGTTCTGTACTGTCGCCGAAAACCTTCTTGAGAAATGCTATCATCTGGTGGTGAAGAGTATCTTTTGCGTGGTCGCTGCAATGCTATTGAAGCAGTTGCATTAAGTATCGGTAAAGTCAGCTACGCTACAGAATCACTGCAGAATCACTGCAGAATCACCGCATAGTCACTGACATCGAAGCAAAAATTGCTCATAGCATGACATTCTGTCTGCCTGCAACGAGCCCTAATAGCTTCAAGGCTTCCGAAAGAGCCAAAACCGGGTTGATAGTTACAACTCAGCGTGGGAAGGTTCTGGCGGTCAAAAAGTGCGCCAACACACGTATTGTAGTGTCGAACCACCTGTTTGTGACTTCGCGTTTCACGTAACATCTGTCCATCCGTTCCCGGCGGAGGGCTGGTGGGACTGGATCAGGAATCGTCCACTAGCTGACGCGGAGAACCACGCGATATTTCGGCAGTACTAGCGAGAGTCAACCGGAGTCCATTCCGAGGCCTGGCATCGTTCCCCTGCCTTGGATCCATAACAGCGGTTCCTCTTTTCAGGAAACGTCTTCACGGATAGAGTGACGCTTCGTTGTTTTCGGCGTCAGAGCGAAGCAAAAACCACCCAGCCAGGATGTTGAAACTGAATTACTTCCGCGGAGGCATCGCACAAGTAGAGGTTAGCAAGCCCAGTCGGGCCAGGAGTCCTAAACTCCTAATTGCAACAATTGCCTGTTTGTTGACGGTTAGTTCACTGCCACGATTGGGATTTGGACAATCATCCGAGGATTCGGGCTTCTCGTTTCT
>CBDTVC010000746.1:0-1747 GCA_965363925.1 uncultured bacterium
AAAAGAAACCGCGTCGATTACGGAGCGCGTGCCGGTTGAACGAGTTGAGTCGACTGAATCCAATTCAACCCCACGAGCCGCTGCCCGCACGCCTAAAGCCAGCACAACACCGACGCCAACAAGCGATGGTGTCAGTGGACGGTTCGATGGTGGGAAAATGTGGACCTTTGACGATCCACCGCTCGACTATTTCGCGGAGGCCTACGACTTCAGTCCCGGGCAACGCTGGTTCGACAAAGCCCGATTGGGAGCCCTTCGCTTTTCAACCTATTGCTCAGCCTCGTTTGTATCCGGAAGCGGCCTGGTCATGACCAATCATCATTGCGGGCGTCAGAGCATCACCGATGTTTCCAAAACGAACGAGAATCTGCTTGACGACGGATTCTTTGCGGCAACCCTGGCAGACGAACGGCCTGTCAAAGACTTGTTTGTGGAGCAGCTGATTTCAATTGCAGATGTGACGGAAAAGGTCTACTCAGCTGTAAAGATCGACGACACGCCTGAAAAACAAGTATCGGCGCGCGAGGAAAAACGTGTTGCTCTGGAACGTCAACTTACCACAGATGTCCAGAAGGTTGATTCGCTTCGTTCGGTCCAGATTGTCGAATTATACAACGGCGGTAAATACTCGGCATACACGTTTAAGAAGTACAAAGATGTCCGGCTCGTAATGGCACCGGAATTGCAACTGGGTTTCTTCGGCGGAGACTGGGACAACTTCACTTTTCCCCGGTACGTCCTGGACATGAGTTTCTTTCGCGTCTACGGCGCGGATGGCACACCGCTCGTTTCAGAAAATTTCTTCAAATGGTCTGCAAATGGAGCAGCGGCTGGCGATGCAACCTTTGTAATTGGCAACCCTGGGACCACTAGCCGACTTTCAACAGTTGCTCAGCTCGAATACGAGCGAGATGTTGCCCTCCCGCAGGGAATTCGCGTTATCAAAACTCGCAGCGAGATCCTGCAGCGCTACATTTCTGCCAACCAGCAGATGGCCGATTCACTCGATCTGAGGAACACATACTTTTCCCTCGAGAACTCCCTGAAGGCAAACGAAGGCCAACTGTCGGGACTATTGGACCCGGCGTTTATGAATCGTAAAGCAGCCGGTGAAGCCAAGCTTGAGGCGGCGCTTACGTCGGATTCTTTGAAGACCCTTTATGGGTCGGTGTTTGATGCAATTGAGGACATTCAGATCCCGAAACGTGCCGTTGCCCAGCAATCAGGCGCCTTTACCTATTTTTCTTCCGAGGTAATGACGTCGCACATTTTGCTTCGGGGTCTCTATGGATACATCGCTGACCTGTTGAAGCAGCGTGGAGCCCCCGAAGAACGCGTTACAGAAATGAAATCAGGAGGATTGGCCGTTACCGATTGGCCAAAGGAAATCGAAAAGCAGTATATCGCGGCGCGCCTGACCGAAGTACAAGACTACCTCGGTGCTGAACATCCAACTGTCCGGGCCATACTAAAGGGGCGAGATCCTTCGATGGTGGCAGCAATGCTTGTTGACTCAACGGCCATTGCTGATTCTACTGGTTACGCCAAATTACTGGAGTCGGGCTATCTCTCGTCCTCAGATCCATCCGTTCCCGTCGTCCAATCGTTGGCTGAGTTGTACTTCTCACTCGGCCAGCAGACGAGCCAATTCGAGGATCGTGAAAAGAACCTTAACGCCAGACTCGGGCAGGCGCAGTTTGCCGCGTACGGAACTGCTGTGCCACCCGACGCATCCTTTCCACTGCGT
>CBDTVC010000747.1:0-1746 GCA_965363925.1 uncultured bacterium
CAAATGCGAAGGCTGTCGTTGCGTTCTTGCAGGCGCACCCAAAGGTTGCGCGCGTTTACTACCCGGGCATCAGTGACGACGCTGGGCACGAGATTGCAAAACGTCAAATGTCAGATTTCGGCGGAATGTTGAGCTTTACGTTGCACGGTGATCGCATGGAAGATGCCGTCGCCGTTCTTTCAAATACGAAGGTCTTCACGCTTGCTGAAAGCCTTGGCGGAGTAGAGAGTTTGATTGAACATCCGGCTTCAATGACACACGCCTCCGTGCCAATCGAGGAACGCCGAAAAATCGGACTCGCTGAAACGTTGATCAGGTTGTCTGTCGGGATCGAGGACGAAGCAGATTTGATTGCCGACCTCGACCAGGCGATTGCTAAAGTCTCGCACGCAGCGCCGCAGTCAATGCGTCTGCATCAGAGCATCTAGCAGGACGACGACCCTGACGTTACTGAGTGCGCACGCGCACTGCCCATTCGATGAGCCCGGCCAATCGTTTGTCATCCGCGTCTGGACTGCCGTCTGGTGCCAGCAGCTTCATGGCTCGGTTGGCGTAGTTCCTGGACTCGACCTTGCGGCCCATGTTTGGCATTTGAGTCGAAAACATCAATTCTGCCACATGCAGGTATTCGATGGCGAGTGATCGCTGCGCCTGTACGTTTTCCAGGTCCGAAGCCGCAAGGACTTCAAACACCTCGAGTGCTTTCTGGAATTCGTCGTAAGAGCGATTAAGTTCGTCGCGCTCCTGGAATACCAGCGCTAACTTCTCGTGAGCAACTCCGATGTCCCGATAGGTGTTCAAATGTGTCGGGTTCTTTTCATACAGCTGCTGTCGAATCTCAAACGACCGTTCGTAATTCACGATCGCATCTTCCTGCTTGTTTGACACAAAAAGTACCGCTCCCAGCCGCTCGTGGATCAGACCGCGTTCACGTAAATGTTTAGCCGAGTCTGGCGCTATTTCATCGGCACGATCCAGGACAATCAACGCCTTTTGATAGTGGACAATGGCGTCGTCCAGTCGGCCGGCATTGGGGAAATTTGGATTGCCGAGCAAGTCGCCGGTTTTGATGTGCGAGATGACTAGATCAATTTGAGCCGAGGCTTTGTCGTGTTGATCAGCTGCAAGCCCGGCAAGAATCTTGTTTGCTCGATCGAGGGCTACAGTTACCGAGTCGGTTTCACCGAGAACCGAATAAACCTCTGCGCGCTTTTCGTTGATTACGGCCCGCGTACGATCAACCCGGGAATCTAACGAGTCATTCATTCGGCGCTGCGGAAGAATTGCCAAACCCTTCTCGTAGCTTTCAAGCGCTGGATGAAGTCGGCCGAGGTTCGCGTTGTTTGGGTTGCCGAGAACGTTTCCAGTTCGCAAGTAGGCAGAGGCGATATCGAGCCGCAGCAGGTTGTCACTTCCTGCGTCCGTGGCCAGCTCCTCGAGGTACGCAAGTGACCGGGCCACGATCATCTCGCGGACGGCTGTTGAGCCGGGGACATCCGCAACCGCGTCGTGTATGTCAAAAAGTGCTCCCCCGGCCATTTCCCGGGCCGAATCGAAGCGTCGCTCAGCAAGGTCCCTTTCTCTTGCCGCTACCTGTCCTTGCCACAACGCAACCGACAGTCCCGATAGAAGCGCCAAGAAAACGAGAAATGCGGCGGCAACACTGCCCCTGTTTCGCTGTACAAATTTCCGGAGCCTGTAGACTCCGCTTGGAGGGCGGGCCTCGATCGGCATGCCTTCGAGATA
>CBDTVC010000748.1:0-1723 GCA_965363925.1 uncultured bacterium
GTTATCAACCATGTACCTGCATGCAGGTAACGACGAACGCTCAGGTTTCTGGCGCGCCAAAGCGGCTACAATAAAAGAGGTGGCCAATGCGATGTTGTTTAATGGCCGCTTCTACACGCACTTTCACAAATTGACCCCGGTCGTTGTGGAGGGCGTTGATGAAGAAGAACAATTGAGCCTGAGCAACCCGATGGCGATAACACGTGGAATGGCGACGCTATCCATTGCGCGTGCTGTACTGGAGGAGTATCAGAAACGAAGGGATTCGACGGATTCCTTTGCTGAGTGGTTCAGTATCGATCCGCCTTTTCCTACTGGCTTTTTCGGTGATGACAAGTTGGTTGCTGGCGCATATATCAACGGTGGAATTATGCCGCTAGTTGGTGGCGAACTTGCACTCGCAGCGTTCGAGAGCGGGTTCGAAACGTATGGCGTTGAAACGCTTGAACAGTACCGTAAAATGGTTGCGCAATCTGGTGAGACGTTTCTCTGGTACTTCCCAGATGGGACGCCTTCATCGGTGGATACAAGCACAAGTCCCGAGGCGATGCCCACTGATGGTTGGGGGTCTTCGGCGATGTTTAATGCGCTCGTTGGCGGGCTGTGTGGGATCCGAGACAACGCGGCGTGCTTTTCCGATATGACCGTGGCTCCGCGTTGGCTGGCTGCCGGTGAAGACAACGCGGACGTGAAGATCTCTTACGAGGCATCGGGAGCTACGTTCGGCTACAACTATTCGCACGATGCTTCGCGCTCGAGAATCAACATCGAACTAGAATCATCTGTCCCACATTCCGAAGTCGTACTGCGGCTTCTCGTGCCATTGGGCCAGAAGCCATTCGAGTTGACCGTCGACGGCATTCCGACGGAGTTTTCGCTCGATTCGGTTGGAGATTCAGTCTACGCAACGGCTTCAGTGCGGGTGACGACGTCGGCTGCTGCGTCCCTTTTGTATAAGTAGATCGTTATGGTAGTGCAAGTCGCTATAGTCCAAGGTCGAGGTCGAATACTCCAAAGGAGCGTTCCGTATTTGTGTGATCGTGGTGGATTGACCATATGTCAGACTTGCATCGCTTTTGAGAAAGAACATGAGTAACAGAAGAGACTTCATACAGCGTCTTACGATGGGAGCGGCGGTTCTTGGCTCGGGCTGTGCTGCCGGTGCCTCGGTCTTAGAGCCCGGAAGTAAAACGGTTACGCCAGAATGGCCTCCGTCTGGTCCTGTTTCCGATGACGACTATTGGGACGCAGTTCGCGGGCAGTATCCGCTCGCCACGTCCAGAGGCTACATGAACACTGGTGGCTTGGGCCCCGCGCCCTACCCAGTCATGGATGCCTATACCAAGTCTCTCTGGGACCTTCAACGAATTTCGGAACACGGTCACGGGAGCATTTCAGGTATTCGCGAAAAAGTGGCTGCCTTCTTTGGCGTTCAGGCGCCTGAGATTGCGTTTATGCGAAACGCAACTGAAGGAAACTCAACGATTGCGTCGGGGATGCCACTCGAACGTGGTGACGAGATCATTTTCGAATCCCATGTGCATCCTGGCGGATCCATGGCGTGGCTTACCCGCCAAAAAGAAGACGGAATTGTCGTTAAGATGTTTGTACCCGATCCCGAGTCGGTACAAGTCAATCTCGACCGAATCGAAGAATTGATTACGCCCCGTACACGGTGCATTCAGGTAAGCCACATTACGGCACCAACTGGGATTCATTTGCC
>CBDTVC010000749.1:0-1703 GCA_965363925.1 uncultured bacterium
ACGCCTGTAGCACAAACACGTCTGCGAAGTTGAACCAGACTCCGCCGCCGTAGCCCAGGTGCCAAATGGAACTAGTCTGGCCATCAGTCCAAACGCGACCCGAATCGGCGAAACCCAGTAGCCCAAGGTCGCCGATCGCCAGAATCGACGACACGTCCAGTAATTTGAATCGAACCTCGGCATTGGCGTAGGCAGATGATCGACCTGCAAACCGGTTCTTCCGATAGCCCCTCAGGTTGTTGGAAGAACCGAGGGTTGCGGCGTCAAAGAATGGGAACTCGCCGAACGTGTGGCGTCCACCAAATCGAAGTGCAGTAGTAAATTGCGGAGATCGTGACAAGGACAGGAACAGGGCCAGATCAGCGTCGACCTTTGCGTAGTCGTTCGTATTGTTCGACAGGCCTACACTATAGGTTGCGGTCGAATTCCATCGCAAACCGAAATGCGGATTAACGGTATTGTCGAGCGTCGAGATGACAAACGCAGCCTTCGCACCGGTGAAATACTGATTCGAAAAAGTGGTTTGTGAAAGCCCTGGTTGGGGAGACGTGGCAAACCGCGTTGTATCCCGATCTACGTTTACAATCTGGGCAATCGGTCCGGCCGAAAATCGAGCACGGTTACCGATTGAATGACCAACCGCTACGCCACCGCCATAGCGCTGTATTCCGGCTTGATAAAAGCTACGGTCCTGGGTGGTGTTGCTGGTTTCGTTTCCTAGTCCGTAGAAGTTTCGGATTGACCTTGGCGAATAGGCATATCCGTCAACCCAAACATCGCTACTCCCGATTAGTGAAACAAAGTGACCGCCATAAACTGCGTTGAAAGACCCCGTCTTGAGCGCAGCGTTTGCCACAAGCTTGTTGGCACTCGCGTAAGGCTTCTTCCGGAAGCCATGGCGCACAGCAGTGAGACCTCCACCAAGATATACGCCGTCGTCACGATTTAACCCGAAAAACAAGCCAGGCAGTCGACTGTTGTGTGCATAACTGCCCCGTTGATCGTACTGATTAACCAACGGATCGTCGGACGTCAGCACGTCCGTCTCAGATGACCCCGAAATAACGTTCCCCGTTTGAGTATCGTAGACGTGTGTTAGTTTCGACGGACCGTGAACCGACGAGCTATCCTGGAAAGTATCCATTCCAGTGCCTCCGATTATGTTGATGCGGATGCCTGCGCCAGTCCCAGTCGCCACAAACTTGTCATCGCCACCAAGTCCGTACAATCGTATTTCGTTAGTCTCCTCTGCCAAAAAGCTCCGTTGCAAAAGAAGTCTTCTGCGTTCACCACCCTTCCGGATTTTGTAGACCGCCACCGTTGTTGTGTCAGGGCCGCGTTGCACAACAAACTCTTCGTGTTTGTTAGAACCAACCAAATCAACAACCCGCGCATGTAATTCGTAATACTTCTGACCAACGGTCATCAGCTTATCGCGCCGGATCTTTGTAAGTCGTACCAGTTTCTTGCCGCTTATCGAATAGGCAGATTCTGGCAGTGCCTTGAATGATTCTTCAATAACCTCGTCCGTGAGCCCCGTCCGGATACTATCAGCAATCTCGATCCAATCCGAACGTTCAAGGGAACTGAGAAAACGTCGGTCTTGCTCATAGCCGTTTTTTGCCAATCCTTTGAGGCTTCCATAATCTGCTTTAAAACCCCTGAATTTCGGGTCAAACCAGGCTGCCATCGACGGAAAGAGA
>CBDTVC010000750.1:0-1681 GCA_965363925.1 uncultured bacterium
GCCAACCGTCGTGTTTCCAGCACCGTGATGTTGCAGCCTCCGCTCTGAGCAAGGAGTGGTTTTTCCCCACCGCTGTGGGTTGAGAATTGTCCGTCAACGGCTTTCCGGTTGTCGCCAAAAAAACGTGCCTCTATTTTCGAGGGCTTTGTCACTTTTTGCACCTTGTCGAGGAGCAGGACCGCTTCCATTCCCTCAAAAACAACAACCGATCTAGTCACAGATTTAACGTCGTCATTTACCAATTTGTAGGCTGGCGTCGCATCGCTCGTCCAGAAAGCATAACCATCACGTTGCCCAGATCGGACAATTTTTGCAACCGCATCGGAAGGATTCGTTCCTTCTCGACCGTCGTGATATTGATGCCCTTCGCCATCAATCAGAAGCGCTGAATGACCGGCAGTTGTGCGCATCATCCAGGACGGATCCGAATAACTATACGGGGGACGCGACGGATCTACGATCAACACTTCGCCGCCCCACTTCATAACGATGCTGTTTCGATCAGCGTGTTCGTGGTTGGACGGACCGCCACTCCGCATGGCCACGACAAGATCTTCAGCGCGATAGCCTGTCCGCGCCACAATCAAGTCCAAGGCTGAGTGCCACACGGAAAGCCCCTGCTCTTGTGGGACCGCGTCAACGTTCTCAGGGTGCCACAACAGCGACCACATGTCACGATCCTTGGAGAGAGCGTCTCCGTACCAGCGCGCACGTTGATCCCCGGTTCGGCCTGCGACCCAGTAAGGCACCGCAGCCATTGCCGCCCCACTCGCATCTCCAAAATTTACAATCGACGACGAATCCGAAGCGGTAGCCATAGACATGCCGATTAGATAGTCCACGTACCCTGCCCAATTGATTTCGTCGTAGAGGCTAAGCCCGTTGTAACGTTCCAAGACAACGGTAGCCTGCGCAATATGAGACGACGTATAGTTTGCATACGAGACACCCTCATCGTACGAGCCATCAACCGCGTACAAGTCGCCGAACGTTCGGAGACTATAGATTGACTGCTCAAGCCACTTCTCTCCACGTTCGTCGGAACCAAACTCGCGCATATACGCAACCGCTCCAATAGCCAGTGCAGATGCCGGCACCGCCTTCAAATTCGTACGATCGAGAATGTGTGGCCAGTTCGACAGGTCAACGCGGTCGCCGGGCCGGTGCTCGAAATAGGTACTTGTTTCATCCATCGTCCAGCCGACGACACGGTCCGGATAGCGCATCCCGTAAAGAGCCAGCCAGCTTGGCTCACATCCACGTTCTCCCATCAGTTTCAGCCACGAACGTCTGGTCGAGTCATCCGCAAAACCCTCCAACCAGTCTGAGCACAAGCTTATCGCAACCGTCGCAAGCGGCGCTCGCTGGAGGCCAAAGACTTTGTCACCCGCTTCGAGAAAGTAGTCCCAACGATCGAACTTTTGCAGAGCAGTCATATACTCCACGGCAAGTTCCGCCGCGTCTTCGTCTGCAGTCAACAGGTAGTGAAACGCCATGTCGATTGCATGCTCGCTGACACGACCGATGTCGTAGAGTTGATCGTTGTAACGGATCTCGTCTTTCAGGAATTTTCGCTCAGCACTCCGGTCAATACCGGAAATCCGCGTCCGAAGCCCAGCGTAATCGGGCCCGTTGTAGAGCTGCTTCAAGCGCTCGATATCGGACGAGTCGAAAAATAGTT
>CBDTVC010000751.1:0-1664 GCA_965363925.1 uncultured bacterium
AGCCTGGATTGTCTTATGAATAATAAAGAGCTTCGGGAAGTCCTTGGCGCCCGCGTAGTAGCGAGGAAACGGCGAATACCCACGAAAGTCAACGTTGAACCGAGTTGGAACAACGAGGGTGTCGCCAACCTGCGCGAGTTCTATGAGAACGCGATTTAGAAGTCCAACAACTTTTGATCGCTCCTTTCCAAGCTTGAGGTCACCCTCACCGATCACGTAGTATAGCGTGTTGCGCGCCTGAACCGTGTTGTCTCGCGAACTGGACAGAACGTAGTATTCATAGAATACATCCGGCACCTCTTCGACAGGACCAACCTGGGTGTTCACAATGTCCGCGACCGCAGCCTGATTGATGAATCCTTGCGCTGCCGAATTCGCGACGAACAGGAAGCAGCTCAAAAACGATACCACCACAGCCTTCTTAAAAATCGATGTTCGGATCTTCATTCCAGAATTCATCGGTTAGTTGTACTCGTGTTTGTGTCTTGAGAGTAAGTGGAAGGTTCCGGTTTTAACCGCGCCTATACTACCTGTTGGCTGTATTGAGGATCCCACCAGTGCTTTCTGGTAATTGTGCCTTTTCGCTCGCCGATTGCCCAATATCGACGAATCTCGTCCATTTGAGAACAGGCGCGAGGGTTTCAACGACGATATTGATCGCGTTCGCACTGTGTTACTTCGGTGTAAAGCAATTGCCGTTCCGTTTGGCGTCGCGAAGGACATAACACCCAAGGCGTCCACTACGGTGCCGTGCAGCCTACTTGCTGCAGGGTATCTACCGTCTGCTTTGTACCAACGACAATGAGCACATCGTCCGCCTCGATCACCATGTCGGCCTGCGGATTGTAGGCCATTTTACCCTTCGACTGCAGAACCGCCAGCACGATAGCGTCAAAGTGGCTCCTGAATTTACTCTGAGCAAGCGTCTTGCCCGCAAGGAGGGAGCCATCTTCGACCCGAATCTCGTCCATCCGCAGATCAAAATCGTCTGATCGTAAAATCTCTTCGAGAAATCTGTTGACGTTGGGACGAAGGATGACGTTAGCCATGCGGTCCGCACCTATATCATAGGCCGCGATGACTTTGTTCGCGCCGGCGCGCTTCAGCTTATCGAAATTTGCTTTCGTATCTGTACGTACAAGAATGAAGAGTGATGGATTTAACTCCCTGGCTGAAAGCGTAACAAAGACGTTTGAGGAGTCCTCAGGTAACGTAAGAATTAGACCCTGCGCTGATCGGATTCCGGCTTTCTCCAGCGTTTCGTCCAGTTCGGCATCCCCCGTGAGAGTGATGAATCCCTCGGCGTTGGCATTTTCGATCTTCTCTTCCATGATGTCGATAATGAGAAATTTCTTATCCGCTCTGGCGAGGTCTTCAGCAATTCGGCTTCCAATTCGGCCGTATCCGCAAATGATGTAATGACCTGAAAGTTTTGCGATACGTGCATTCATTCGTCTTGCGGCTAATGCCTGATTCGTCAAAAGGAACTGAGCCGTCCGGGTTGCAATAAACGCTACCGCTCCGATTCCGACTGTTGCTATAGCAATCGTAAACAATCTACCCGCAGAGGAAAGCGGTGCAACTTCGTTAAACCCAATCGTGGTCAGGGTTATGAACGTCATGTAGAATCCATCCAACCACGAAAAACCCTCCAGTACACGGTA
>CBDTVC010000752.1:0-1637 GCA_965363925.1 uncultured bacterium
GATGCTGCAGAAAGTACGGGAGCAGCCTGCCCGGCTGTGCCTGTTGCTGACACGCTGCGAAGAGTCACTAATGATCGTTTTGGCGAAACTGTTGATCGCAAAGGGCTATACGCCTCGCAAACACCTCAGGGATTTTCCCTCGAACAAATCCTGACGGCCCACCGCAAGGCAGTCGAGGAGGGACGTGAGGCCACTGACGATGTCGAGTTGTACCAAGCGTATATCGGGGACGTTGTTGTGGTAGACGGTTCGACTCAAAACTTCAAAATTACGCGGACTGAGGACTGGGAAATGGCTGAGAAGCTTTGGGCTCATGTTCGCCACGGAGTGCGTCGATGATGAGAATTGGTTTTGGCTATGATGTCCACAGACTTGTTGCAGACCGACCGTTGATTCTTGGCGGCGTGGTTATCCCGTCGGATTTTGGCCTGGATGGTCATTCGGATGCGGATGTCCTGTTGCATGCAATGACCGACGCCATTCTTGGTGCTGCTGCGATGGGGGACATTGGGCAGCATTTCCCGGATACGGATCCTGAGTGGAAAGGTGCGGACAGTGCCAAATTGCTGGAGGCTGTTGTAGACCTCGTTTCGGAAAAAGGATTCCGCGTTGGAAACGTGGACGCGACAGTTGTCTTGGAGGCACCGAAGATCAGGCCGCATGTAGACGCGATCCGTGATCGTGTTTCGTCGATCTTGCGGGTCAAGAGGGACCAGGTTTCCGTAAAAGCGACTACCTCTGAAGGTATGGGCTTCGTCGGAGTGAAGCAGGGTGCCGCCGCGTACGCAATCTGTCTATTGATTCGGGTGGCGAGCCCGGAAGCAAATGAATGAGTTTCTGGCAGATCTCGTTACCTGGATCGAACAGCTTTCGCCGATAGCGATCTATGCCGTCGTGTTTGGAATTGCATTCGCAGAGAACCTGTTGCCGCCGGTCCCGGGCGACCTGGTGATAGTATTTGCGGGCTATCTCGTTGGACTTGACAAACTTTTGTTCGCGCCATCAATAATTGTGGCCAGTTTGGGTGGGGCCGTCGGTTTTATGGCCATGTTCGTGATTGGCAGAAACTTGGGTGGTGCGATCCTTTCTCCTGATCGGTTTAGGTGGGTGCCGAAGAAGCGGCTGCGATTAGCACTTGAACGCGTCACGGTGTACGGTTCCGTTGTGGTTCTGGTTAACCGATTTCTTCCGGGACTGCGTTCGGTTATTTCGCTGGCCGCCGGTATGTCATCTATGCGACTGTCTCACAGCGCGTTAGCGTCGGCAGTTTCAGCGATTGTTTGGAGTTGGCTCATGGTACTTGCCGGTAAACATCTTGGCGAAAACTGGTCGTATTTTAGTGTCATCTTGAAACGATACAGTCTGGTTTTTGCCGGACTCTTGTCGGTGTTCGTGTGCGTTCAGCTGTTTCGATATGTAAGGAGTCGGCGACTGGACGTTGAATGACGACAACCAGTTCACGAATCATTAATCAAAGGAATCCGCATTTAATGATTGTTTGCTGCACAAGATCTTGTTAATTTCTGTGTCTTGGTCGCGCCGCACGGTTGACGGAGTTGTTGCCCCGTTGATTGTGTGTTCAGCTTCGGCTGAAACAAATTGACCGGAGAATCTGTTCGGAGACGCTTCATGGATGG
>CBDTVC010000753.1:0-1614 GCA_965363925.1 uncultured bacterium
CAAAGATGCCCTGGCAAGTACCGAATACGTTCGTCTGGAAGGCGAACTGATCAAAAACTCAATAGACATGAACCCGATTGTAGTTCTTATCGGGATTCTCGGCTTTGTTGCTTCATTTGCTTTTTCACTCGGACCGGTAATGTGGGTTATGCTGTCGGAGCTCTTTCCAACCAGACTCAGGGGACTGGCGATTTCGCTTGTCGGATTTGTCAACTCTTTCGTGAGTTGGTTGGTCCAATTTGCGTTTCCATGGGAGTTGTCCTTCTTCGGTAGCGCCACGACATATCTAATCTATGGTGTCTTTGCCATCGTCGGCTTTGTCTTGCTCGCGCGGCTACTGCCCGAAACAAAAGGCAAGTCCCTCGAAGATCTCGAATTGGAACTCGTCCGGGGCTGATAAACAGACCACTCCATGGAATATCGAGCACATCGTCGGGCGGTCGAGCACGATAACGATTGCGGAGAAATTCCCGTCGCACCTCGACTACGAGCGTGGAGCCTCAATACCCTGAACGACGAGGACAATACCGAAATGTCACTCGTAATAGCCGCACTGCTTTATCTGTCTAAACATCCAAAGACTTAGGCGAAAGATGCCCTCGGCAAGCTATTGAAAGAAGCAACTCGCCCGTGCAGCCTAGACAACGGTAGAGTCAAACCGGGGCCCAGTGACGCGGCGTCTGAACACCGAGCGGTTCGTATGCTGCTCGTCGCTTGATAAATCCGTCGAAATCTACCACTGATTCCGGATTCTCTTGACTGCGCACGACAAAGTCGGCCTCAGGGGGATAACAAGCGATCTGAATGTTGGTCTCTTCGTCTCCCGCGTTTTCTGCCGGCCAAAGACCCACGTTATTCGGTGTTTGGGCTGACTGGTAGCGAAGGTCAACGCTCCAACGAATTGTATCTGAATTATTGGGCGTTGAACAATGCGGAGTCAAATTGCTCATGAATACTACGCCGCCCCGCGGACACTCAGCAATCACTTTCTTCGGGGCGTCCGTTGGCAGGTCATTGTCCTTAATGACGTACAGACCCATGTTGCCTCCCGTATGATGTTCGAGAATTCCTGACTTGTGGGATCGTGGGAGAATCTCCATGCAACCATTCTCGACCGTTGCATCCACCAGAGGAATCCAACAGGTGACAATTAAGTGCTCATCACAATGTGCCGCAAAGTATCCTGAGTCTTGGTGCCAAGGGACATCGCCTCGGCCGACACCAGCAATTTTGGGGCGGATCCGATAAGCGGAAGAGGCAACAATGTCGGGTCCGACAAGGTCCGAAACGACATCCAACAACTTCGGATGCGTAATCAGATTGAACAAACTGCGTCCTTGGAATCCGCCTCCTCGAAAACCTTCCAGATGCTGCAGCACTTCTTCACCATTCTCTTTCGAATCCTGATAGATTCGTGTGAGCCGCTGTTCAAATGAGGCAGTCGTGTGAGAATCACTCAGCTTTCCGTTGCTTGCCATCTCAGCGAGCTTTTCTGCAATCGCTTTTTCGAGCTCCAATCTCAGCGGTTCCAGGTCAGCAGCATCGAAAACGTCTTCAGCGATCAAGTAACCCTCGTCTCGGAATGTGGCTACCTGCTCGTCAGAAAATCTTCCT
>CBDTVC010000754.1:0-1602 GCA_965363925.1 uncultured bacterium
AGTACTTCATGTCCCCGGTATCGGAGATGCCGAAGTGCACGCAGCAAATCGTCGCGTTCCGCATCATTCTCGAATAAGTCAGTAATCAGGACCACAAGGGAACGCCGAGTAATTCGTTCAG
Source organism: uncultured bacterium (assembly GCA_965363925.1). Taxonomy (GTDB): domain Bacteria; phylum Bacteroidota; class Rhodothermia; order Rhodothermales; family JABDKH01; genus JAGQWL01. The sequence continues at coordinate 122 of CBDTVC010000754.1, forward strand.
CAATTTCGTCCAACGTTTTGGCGGCTCCTGTACGTCCCGAGCGACTTTTGTCTTCTGTAAGTTTCTCGAGCGTTATCAGGAGCTGTCGCAGAAAATGGTTTGTGCTTTTGGGCGGCAGCATCGTGTGCAGCTCATCATCAAAAGCAATCAATCCTGTGGCATCGCGCTGCTTAACCATCAGGTAGTGAAGCGCTCCCGCCAGGTATGCACCGTACTCCATTTTTGACAACGCCGCCTGACCCTGGTATTGCATAGAACGCGAAGTGTCCAGGACTACGTAGTTTCGCAGGTTTGTCTCTTCTTCGTACTGCTTAACATAGTGCCGATCCGTTTTTGCATAGACTTTCCAATCCACGTGGCGCAATTCGTCGCCGGGATTATAAGGTCGATGTTCGGCAAACTCGACGGAGAAGCCGTGGTAGGGACTCTTGTGCAATCCGGTAATGAAACCCTCGACGATCAGCCGCGCCTTTAATTCCATGTTAGCAAGCTTGGAAACAACAACCGGATCCAGATAGCGCAGGGTCGAACCGGGCGTAATCGGGGTGTTGGGAAGCGTCTTGGAGTCGGGCATTGAGTTGGATCGTCGCAAAAGCGCCTAAAAGCGTGTTTACGCTTGTCACGAGAACAGTTCCTTATTTCTTTGGAATTGCTTGAAGCGATCGCGGCAAGTTCCGGTGGCCGGTTGATTTTAGACAGCTGGCGAAAAAACAGGTTCGGACTGCCGATGGAAAGTCTGCTTTGGCGTAACTTTGGGTCATGGACTCTTCATTTAGCGTCAAGGCCCAACTAATGGACGAGGGTGACCTCGACCGTACGCTCAACCGCATGGCGCGGCAAATCATTGAGCTCGTGGACCCCGATCCGGAATCGAACCGTGAATCGTTTGGCGAATCGTCTGGTGAATCCGACTTTGGCAAGTCGGGCGGTTACGGACTCATCGGAATGCAGACACGCGGTGTTCACATAGCGAAACGGCTACGCTCGCGAATTAAGCATTACGTCGGCGTTGACGTGCCCCTCGGAATCCTCGACGCCACAATGTATCGCGACGATTTTCGGATCCGGCTCCGGCAGCCGGAGATCCAGGCAACTGACATTCCGTTTGATGTTTCCGGAATGCATCTCGTGTTGGTAGATGACGTGTTATATACGGGACGCACGATCCGTGCCGCACTGGACGCACTGATGGACATTGGTCGTCCTGCCTCAGTGAGTTGTCTGGTTGTGGTTGACAGGGGCTTACATGAACTACCGATCCAGGCAGACATTGTCGGTCGAGTTGTCCCGACGATTCCTGGTGAAGAAGTTCGGGTGCGCCTGTCAGAAACAGACGACCTGGAAGGAGTCTGGCTGGTGCAAAAAGCTACAAAAGAGTCGACTTGATGATGATAAACGACGAATAGCGAAGTAGGGTAGAGCGAAGTCGGGTGTTGAGAAGCAAGCAAAGGCAAACGGTGCAAATAGAAGCGGTACAATTG
>CBDTVC010000755.1:0-1595 GCA_965363925.1 uncultured bacterium
GAGCAGAATCGCCTGAGTCCACGCCTATGGCTGCGTTATCTTCGAGACTATCGATTTGGCATACTTCATCGTGCGTGGCAGGTAGACCAAGTCCTGGACGTGATTGACCAGGAAGCGTTACCCTTTTTGCTAGTCGGCGATTTTAACGCCACACCACACAACTGGAGTTATTGGAGGTTGGCGAAAGACCTTGTGGATACTTTTGAGGTAGCCGGCGTGGGGAATGGTCTTACGTATCATGAGCAGCAACCAACGTTCAGGATCGATTTCATTCTCGTGACAGATGACTTTGAGCCGGCCAGTGCCCGAGCCCTCGTTGGAGAAGTATCGGACCACCGTGCCGTAAATGCCACACTACGATGGCGAACACCGACTCAGGCTAATTGAACCGTCTTGTGGTCGGTGAGTTGAAGGCGGTCAACGTGCGCCGGCCCGAATACGAAGAGCACGTCACACTTGGATCGAGTCAAGCTGAGATCGAGTCAAGCTTGGGCGGTGTCGAGAATATCCGTACCGATATCAGCCTCATCCAGGAGATCAATCAGCGCTGTAGACCACGGCCCTACGATAAACTATGGAACGACCCAGACGAAAATCTCGCAGTGTAATGGTTGGAAACGTGCAGGTTGGTGGCGGTGCCCCGATTTCTGTGCAATCCATGACCGTCAACAAGACACATGACGTCAAGACAACACTGGCAGAGATAAAGACACTCGTCGATGCAGGGGCAGATATCGTCCGCGTCGCCGTTCCCCGACCCGAAGATGCAGCTGCGCTTCCGGACATTGTGCAGGGCTGTGACGTGCCGATTGTTGCCGATATTCACTTCAACCATCAATACGCTCTACGAGCCATTGAAGCGGGCGTCGCCAAAGTTCGGATCAATCCCGGAAACATCGGTAAGCCAGAATGGGAACAGGAAGTTTTGATGGCCGCGCGATCCGCTCGCATACCGATTCGAATTGGAGTGAATTCTGGATCCCTCGAAAAGGACATTCTGGACAAGTACGGATATCCGCAACCTGAGGCGCTTTTTGAGAGCGCGATGCGTCACATCGAAGTATGCGAAAAGAATGGGTTTAAGGATATCATAATTTCCGTCAAACACTCGGATGTCTACTTCATGATCCAGGCCTACAAGCTCCTGGCCGAGCGGACGGATATTCCGTTGCACCTCGGGGTTACTGAGTCGGGTAGCGTGCAGACGGGTACGATCAAGAGTGCGATCGGTATCGGCGCGCTGCTTGCTGAGGGAATCGGTGATACGATCCGTGTATCGTTGACTGCGGACTCTGTCCACGAAGTTGAAGCCGGTCACAAGATTCTGAAGTCGCTACGTCTCGGCCGTCCCGGTGTAAACATCATTGCCTGCCCAACGTGTGGGAGGCTTGCTGGCGACTTGTTCAGCATTGTCAATGAGGTAGAGGAAGCCGTCAACGCACGTAAGTTTGAGAAGAACCTGAATGTCGCGCTGATGGGCTGTGCGGTTAACGGACCAGGGGAGGCGGCTGGTGCGGATCTAGGTATTTCGCTGGGTCGTGGTCGAGCGCATCTTTTCAAACGCGGCGAGATCCTACGGACGGTTGAGGAAGATC
>CBDTVC010000756.1:0-1594 GCA_965363925.1 uncultured bacterium
TAGACCACGGTGTCTGCCCTGGCTGAAACCGGTCGGCCGCATCGAAAAATGCGTACGATTGCCATCATCAGTGAGCGGTTCGGCGCTAGGAGGCTGTTGTCTTATCTCTATGCTTGGGCTGGGCTCGATTTTTCGCTGATTTTTTCAAGCTTGTTTTTTGAAAAATCGTGTTTTGCCGCGGTCAATTGTTCGTGTCGCCTGGGTGACGGCGGGTGTTGCTAATTGTCTCTCTGCGGATCCTCCCTATAGCACCTAGGCTACTGCTGTTTTTTGGTTTTCGTTGTTGGCCGCGCATATTTCCGGCCAGAGCTTGATCAGTTTTTTGAGATTGTAGCCCGTACAGGCCCAGAGCCATTCCGTTTGAACTCCCTCTTCGCCGCGAAGCAGGAAGCGGCGGAAGCCCATTACCGTTTTCAACACCGCGAACGGTACTTCGCCGTAATGGAATCGCTTGCCGTATTCGATCTTGGACGCTTCTTGGCTCATGCGTTCCCGATGACGACGACGTGCCGGCTCGTGGATGTCATCGTTGATCTGCCGACCGCCGCGCGCTTCAGGATTGAGTCGGCAGCGACTCACGATCCCACAGGTGGCGCAGGCATCCGTTGTGAAGGTCTTCGTCTTGGGTTCGATCGGCGCGCCATCCTCGTCGCGGTGCCGAGGTGCCGGACGAGCCATCGGCTCGCCCGCTGGGCAGTAGTAGTAATCTAACTCTGCGTCGTAAACGAACGCGGACTTGTCGAAACGCTTCGTTTGAGGATTGATCGGAAGCTTGTCCAAGGCTGCCTCCTCAACCGGCTGTGTCAAATCCTCGCGATGAGCGGGGTTGTCGATGCATTGGGGCTCTGCCAGAGGACCTAACATTTCCACATTGCGTGCCTCCATCTCCACCAGGTTTTCACCGGTGGTGTACGCCCTGTCCGCCAGCATGCGTGCGATATCAACGTCGTAGTCCGACGCGATGACATCAATCAGAGTCGCGAGTTGATGGTGCTCGACGTTACCGATTACCACATCCACACCCACAATAAATCCGTTCGCCGTTTCGGTGACGATCATCGGAGTGTAGTTCGGGGCATAGCCGCCTTCCTTGTTGGGTAACATGCGACTATCGGTATCCGCTTTCCGAAGTTGAGCGGGATTCTTTTTCGAGTCCGCTCCCCATTTCTCCCGCGTCTTCTCCATGTCAAGCAACTTCTTGTAGGCCTCGTCCACTTGCGTACGCCGTGCTTGCATTTCGCGCAAGTCGGCGGGGAGTTCGTCCGACTTCTGACCCGTGTCGAACAACTCATCGAGCTTGTCATTGGTCCCTAGCTCGGCCAACGCAGCTTCGATTCGACCGTCCAGTTCCTGCAGCAGTTTCTCAGCTTTGTCCGCCGTCCACGTGCGATACTTGTTGGCATCGGCCTGGACGCGAGTACCGTCAATACAGAGTTCTCCGAGCTGCGCCACCTTAAGATCTACGGCAAGTTGGACCAGGTCACGATACAGACCTTTGAGCTCCGCTTGGTGCTTGCGACGGAACTCACTCAGCGTGGTGTGATCGATCGTGCGACCAGACGCCAACCAGATAAAGTCAATCGAGTGCTTCAAG
>CBDTVC010000757.1:0-1591 GCA_965363925.1 uncultured bacterium
CTGGCCGACCAACCTGAGGTTAAGAAAAACAGTGACCAGATCGTCACACACGTTTTTTCCCCCAACATTACTTCTGATGATTCGGACGCGCTGATCGCAAGCCTGATGACTCATGCACGCAAACAGCTTCCTTCGTATATGTTGCCGTCTGCCTTCGTTCACCACCAATCACCGTGGCCCACGAATGCAAACGGCAAGCCAGACCTCGCCTCGTTATCAGACCCGAACCTCTGGAACCTGTCTTCGGGCACGCGGACCGCAGCAACTCTTGACAACGTAAACGAACGGTTATCTCCAGATGAACGCGAACGCCTTCAAAAGATTTGCAATGCGTATCGGAAAGTGCTAAAGGTCGACGTTGACGCACGTGATGACTTCTTCGGTCTGGGCGGCCATAGCATTATGGCCGTAGAATTGTTTGGAGAACTCGCGAAGACAATCGGCATCGAGATTCCGCTGTCGGTATTGTTCAGTACGCCGACCCCGCTTGGTCTCTTGATGTATACTCGTCAATTGAAGCAACACAATCACGCGGAAAACTCAAATCACAAAGATGTACATCGTGAACAGACGTCAAACGCCCTGGTTACTATTCGAACGGGTGGTAACCGACCTCCATTGTTTATCGTCCACGGGGCGGGCGGACATGTGTTGAAGTTCGAAAAATTGTCCCGCCACCTCGATGGTGATCGACCGATTTACGGCCTGCAAGCGAGAGGTGTTGACGGAGTTTCGATACCGCATTCAACGATTGCAGAAATGGCGGACGAGTACATTTCAGCGATCAGCAATATCTATCCGGAAGGGCCGGTCCATATCGCCGGATATTCCGGTGGCGGTGTAATTGCGATTGAAGTTGGGGCGGCATTTGCCGAACGGGAACGTCTCGGCAAATTGATTCTGCTGGATACATATTGCCCAAGCGTACATCCCGACCGAACCAACTCGTCGCGTGCTCGCCGCAAGAAGAAACTGAAACGACTGCGGAAAGGCGGCCCCAAGTATGTCCTGGAGTGGATTCGAAAACGAATCCGGTTTGAGAAGTTTAGGAAGCGGCGAATCCGATACCATGGTCTGCCCGAGGGTACTTCGCCGATTCCATATGACCTCCGGGAGATCCGACTGATCGAGGCATTCCAGTCAGCAATGGCAACGTACAAGCTGCAACGGATCGTCGTACCTGTCACATTGATCGCCTCCAAGGAGGAGCGCATTCCGCACTCTGAGTGGAATCCGTGGATGAGCAACTCATTTGTCATTCACACTGTGAGCGGCAATCATGACAACTTCATCCTCGAGCCATCCGTCCGATCGGTTGCGACATTGATCGATGAGGAGTTGGCACAACACGAACAGGCTGTCTAGCGTTACTGACTAGTGGCCCAGGCCGAGAACAAGTGATCTGTTTGGCCACGGAGCTTCCCCTAAGGCATGATAAAGGGTGATTCAATTTCCAGAATCTAGTCCCTAGTCCTGAGCGTTTACAACACAGCCACCAATAGCGCGACGACTCAGCCCCATCCTTGGACGGTTCGTAGCCCCATTTGTGCAGGCAGCCGTTAGTCCCTTGTCCGTAGCCCAGCAATTTGTG
>CBDTVC010000758.1:0-1584 GCA_965363925.1 uncultured bacterium
TCGAACCTTGTAAGTCAAAGAAGTTGATCCAAAAGACGTCAAACCCTTCAGGGTCATTCTGGGGGATGCCGTTGATCGAAACGGCAATCCGTTTCTGATCAAAGCCGCGCATCCTGAGGTAGGTGTATCCGAGTCCATTGCCATTCTCCGAATAGTGGGTCACAGACGGAGTCGAAGATAAAAGCACCGGGATGTCTTTCATGTCGGACGCTCGCTCGATTTCCCGGCTGGTCAAATTGGTAATAGCGACAGGAGAAATCCCCGCTATGGCCCGATCTCCGGTTATCACAACCTCCGAGACTGGCACCAAGCGCTCCTCCAGCGCCAGCTCAAGACTATCGATGTTGACGCTTAAGGCCAACAACGAATCGAGGCCGAGGAACGACACGTGCCGGACCTGAAGCAAGTACCGACCGGGATCGACGTCATCCAAAACGAACGCTCCATCTTTTCCGGTAACAGCTACGTGACGTACAACGTCGACTGTCTCATCACGAAGTAATACCTCTGCACGAGCGATTCCGCGATTGGACGTATCAACGACACGACCTGACACTGCTATCGAGGGCTGCGCCGTTGCGGAGTGGTTCAACGTGGACGCTGACATGACCAGAACGAGACCGGAGATTACGGCCAACGAGAGCAGACTCGGAAGACGGGTCCGTCGAATACCCACCGCTCGAGCCATGCAGTAAACAGCATGCGCTACTTCGTACCGGACAACTTCGGGCTTCTTTGATTCGAATCGCAGAAGGAAATCGGACGAAAAGTCTGCGGTTTCACGAGTGTACGAGGGCATGATTCAGTAGACGATTAACGGGGCGATTGACGATGCATGGGCAAGCGTCGGGAGCCTCGACATCGACAAAATTTCTCATGTCGACCGTGTGTGAATCAGAGCCACGGCTGAGGCGAAAGCGTTGCGCAAGGTTGCGTCCAACGGCGTGGCCTCAGCCAAATCGTTTTCCTACGCCGGCATTAACCGGATCAGGTACAAAGGGTCTGATCTCAGCCCGTCCAGGACAGGCACCCCCAACTAAAACTGGTGCCTTTACCCCGTCAACTTGGGCCTGTTCCGGATTCGTTATAAAAATGTTACCTGTTTTGGCTATAATCGACCGTTTTAAGTGGAACGCCTTGGAACGTCATCCCGTTTGCAGACTAGATTAGTGCGTACTGAATTCACGTCCGGATTTCAAGCGTGTGCCGCTTCTAAACAACACAGACACCGTAACAAGCGAGATTGATCATGTCGTCGATAATCGTTAAGCCAGACTGGCACCTTCCTGAATCCGCTTCAACGTCGGTAGACGCCTATCGTAATCGCCGCCAGTTTATCTCCACGATTGGGATGGGCACCATTGCCGTGGCATCAGCTGGAGGATTAGGATGTATTGGCGACTCGAATGCGCGACACGGCCAAGCCGGCCCGCTTGATACAATTCCGGCAAACGCCCCGCGTGACGGTTACCCTGCCACTCGCAATGCACTCTATAAAGTGCCTGAGCGGCCACTAACCGAGCGTGTTGCCGCATCCTCGTACAACAATTTTTACGAGTTTTCTGGCAGCTCAAAAGAGATATG
>CBDTVC010000759.1:0-1572 GCA_965363925.1 uncultured bacterium
GGTTTTGGGAGTCGCAGACGACAATTCCTCACGAACAGATTCTGTATTTCGGTTCCAAGGACAACTTCTGGATGATGGGTGATACGGGACCCTGTGGTCCATGCTCGGAAATCCACTACGACATGCGGGCAGATGAAGATCGGGCTGCGCTTAATGGTGCCGAGTTAGTTAACGCTGACGACCCACGCGTCATCGAGATTTGGAACCTCGTCTTTATCCAGTACGACTCTCAGACCGACGGTTCACTCAAGCCACTTTCTGCCCAGCACGTCGATACCGGGATGGGGTTTGAGCGGATGGTTGCCGTGATGCAGGGCAAATCCAGCAACTATGACACAGACCTTTTTGCGCCGCTGTTGAGTAAGATTGCCGTTCTTTCACCGCGGCCTGAAATTCAGAGTTACGAATCGATCGACCTCCCGGCAAAAGAGAAAGAGCGCGTCCGAGTTGCCATGCGCGTTATCTCGGATCACGCGAGAACCGTTTCATTTGCTATTGCAGATGGCGTTCTGCCCGGTAACGCAGGCCGTGGATACGTAATCAGACGGATCTTGCGACGAGCCATCCGCTTTGGCTATCAATCCCTCGGATTCACTACACCATTTCTTTTTGAACTGCTTGGGCCACTTATCGAAAAGATGGGGGCGGTATTCCCGGAACTGGCCACGAACCGTAGTTACATCGAACGTGTGATCCGTTCCGAGGAGGAGGGCTTTCTGGAAACGCTGGGGACTGGGATCGAATCGTTTGAGCGGGTTGTCCCGTTCGTAAAAGGACTGGACAAACTGTCTGCCTCGGATATTGCCTCCAAGTTGGATTCAGACCGCAACACGCTGGATCTTTTCCGAAACGCCTACTCTGCAGACAGTGAGGCGGCATTGTCCACCGCTTCAATTGCTCAACACTTTGTCTCAGGCGCTACTGGAAATCAGGTACCCGGAGAGATCGCGTTCTTGCTGCACGATACGTATGGGTTTCCGATTGATCTCACGCAGCTGATGGCGAGGGAGTCGGGGATTGGGGTTGATATGACTCGATACCAGCACTTAATGGAGGAGCAGCGAGATCGCGCCCGTCGGGCGTCCAGTTTCACACGTACAGAAGCCGAAGGTGAGTGGGTTAGTGTACTTGATGATGCCGTCGGGTCGATGTTTCTCGGATACGACGCACTTACCGTCGTTGACTCACAAATCAAAAAGTATAGGATCACAAAACAGGACGATGTAGACCTTGTCGAATTGGTTCTGACCAAGACGACGTTCTATGCAGAGAGTGGCGGACAGGTTGGAGACACCGGTGAGTTAATCGTTGATGGTGAAACGCTAAGAGTGCTCGATACCTACAAAGAGGATGGGAGTATCGTGCATCGAGTTGACAGAATTCCGAACGAGATCGCGGCGCCCGTACTTGCACGTGTCAGTGACGAGCGTCGGGCCGAAATCAAGAAGCACCATTCGGTGACACACCTGAAGCACGCCGCTCTACGGGAAGTTCTGGGCGACCACGTTGCGCAGAAAGGGTCGCTCGTTGCTCCGAATCGTCTCCGGTTTGATTTTGGACATTTCGAACGCG
>CBDTVC010000760.1:0-1562 GCA_965363925.1 uncultured bacterium
TTGAAGCTCTTTGTAACGCTGCAAGAGTTCCTTCGTCTCCTGTGCCGTACGATAGTGGTCTGATCCCAGGATGCGCTCGTCCAGTATCCGACTCGTCGAATCAAGCGGGTCGATAGCTGGATAGATCCCCAGCGAAGAAATCCGACGCGAAAGCACCGTAGTAGCATCAAGGTGGGCAAACGTTGTTGCCGGAGCCGGGTCAGTAAGGTCATCAGCAGGAACGTAGATGGCCTGTACCGACGTGATAGAACCACGTTTCGTGGACGTAATCCGCTCCTGCATCTGTCCCATTTCTGTTGCAAGCGTTGGCTGATAACCTACCGCGCTCGGCATTCGACCCAACAGAGCGGATACTTCAGAACCGGCCTGTGTAAATCGGAAGATGTTATCGACAAAGAAGAGAACGTCATGACCGCCGAGGTCACGGAAGTACTCCGCAACTGTAAGCCCAGAAAGGGCAACACGCGCCCGGGCTCCCGGTGGTTCATTCATCTGGCCAAAGACCAAGGTGGCCTGACTTTCACCGAGCTTGGCCATATCGACCTTCGAAAGATCCCAGTCACCTTCTTCCATGGCTTTCTTAAATGCTTCGCCATAGTTGATAACGCCACTCTCGAGGAACTCACGTAACAGGTCATTTCCCTCACGAGTTCGTTCACCAACGCCGGCAAACACACTCAATCCCGAGTGCTGCAGTGCGATGTTATTTACCAGCTCCATGATCAGAACCGTTTTACCAACACCGGCACCACCAAAGAGACCAATTTTACCACCGCGCGAGTAGGGCTGAATCAGGTCGACAACCTTAATGCCCGTCTCCAGCATTTCGATGGTCGTCGACAAGTCCTCAAACTTGGGAGGTGCGGAATGAATTGGCCGGGTACCTTCTCGTTTTGGTTGAGGGAGACCGTCGATGGCTTCGCCTACAACATTAAACAATCTGCCCTTGATCTCTTCGCCAATCGGCATTGCGATCGCTTGACCTGTGTTTCTTACAACAGTACCGCGCTTGATGCCTTCGGTGGCATCCATTGCTAAGGCACGGACACGATTCTCACCCAAGTGCTGCTGAACCTCAAGGACAAGTCGCTCCCCTTCTTTATCAAGTTCGAGTGCGTGCAGGATTTCCGGGATTTCGCCAGCTGGGAACTGAACGTCAATGACGGGTCCGACGATTTGAATAACGTGGCCTGAGCTAGTCGCGCGTTTTGCTTCCATGAAGGGCTAAAAATGAATTTGTTCGATCGTGTCGTAGAAAGGGCTGGCGCGCATATCGCCAGCGAAACAACTTTAGCTGGATAAAATACGCCAGAAACAGCGGAATTACCGAATGGATTTAAAAAAAGCTGAGGATGTGCCTCGCCGTTGGCTCGGGGAAGATGGGAGCCGAAGAGGAGAAGAGGATTGGAAGATGACGCCTTGCCGTTGGCTCGGCTGCGGATGGGAGCGCAAATGTGAATTCCGATGCCTGTGGCTCAATTTTGCGCCCTCCAGAACAGGCGTCATCCGTTGCGACGGGCAATCTTTAAAGCAGCCCAATCCTCAGTGCAGCGCCGTTCTCA
>CBDTVC010000761.1:0-1557 GCA_965363925.1 uncultured bacterium
ACAAAATCTGTGATCAAGGCGATTCCTTCTGGCGTAAGGTCTGATGCAATGCCGCCGATTCGGCTATGCGAAACCGTAAAGCGGGCGCCGGCAACCACATCAAAGATCTTGTAGATGTCTTCGCGATACTGGAACGACCAGAGAAAAACAGACACAGCACCAGCATCCATCAGTCCAACACCAATCCAAAGCAGGTGAGCCGAGATACGAGCCATCTCCATCAACATCGTCCGGATCCACTGGGCGCGTTCCGGGACCTCGATTCCGGCAAGCTTCTCAACCGAAAGACACCACGCAACATTTGTCGAATACGGAGCCAGGTAATCCATCCGGTCCGTGTACGGCATAAACTCCTGGTACGTCTTCGACTCGGCGAGCTTTTCGATCCCGCGATGCAGGTAACCTACGTCGAGGACACATTTTTTGATTATCTCTCCATCTAGCTTAACCGCGCAACGCAACACACCATGAGTGGCTGGATGTTGCGGCCCGATGTTCAGGACCATGTCGTTCTGCAGCGGATCCTCCGCAGCCCCATCCCCACCCGGCTCAACCCATGAGTGTTTCGATTCGAGTCGACGGTAAATTGCTTCGTTATGCCGAGGCCAGAAACGAAACTCGGAATCCTGACTGAGCGGTTTTAGTGTAGGCTTCATTCGGGTCTCTTTACTCGTCGTCGACGTCGTCCTTGGTGGACTTAGGTTCTTCAAAACTGCTGACAGTTCGGTTTCCGTGTGCCGCCGCAAACGGATCGTAATTCAATTCACCCTCTGGGGTTTGCGGAGGCAGTGGCAACGAACCGGGAATACCGAGTAGCGGGAATTCTTTGCGCAACGGATGATAATCAAAGTCCTCAGGCAGATACACACGACGTAGATCTTCGTGGCCTTCAAATCGAATCCCAAACATGTCGAATGCTTCGCGTTCATTCCAGTTGGCACCTGGAAAGACGTACATGGTAGTAGGAGCCGACATATCAGCTTCATCAACTCGAATCTTTATCCGGATCCGCTGTTGATTGGCGATTGAAACAAGATTGTAGAAAACCTCATATCGATCGTCTTCAGTAAATCGATCTGTACCCCCAAGGTCGACCAGATACGTAAACGCAAGCTGGTCTCGCAAATGCCGGCACACGTCTGCGACGCGTTCTTTACTGACTCGAACCGTGTGTTCATTCGCGTAAAGAGTGACGTCGAGAACATCCGCACCAAATACTTCCTGCAGACTGGCAACCGCGTCAGGGACATTTGTTGTCTGCTTCGCGTGCGGATTTGCAACCTGCTCACCCGCCTCATCTGCTGCCGTAAAATCGAACGGAAGCGAGGCGTTCTTGTCAAGGGTTGTATTCGTTTTTGTGGCCAATTCCTCTTTCAACTGTTTTTTCGGTCAGGCTGGATAGGGTTCGGATAAAAAACTGTGGCGTTTACTGAAAACAGCGTTGGCCATGTTACGGAGAGCTGATCCGGTGTCTAGTTTGAACCGATAATGGGCAATGTCGCCCCTTCCTGATAGTCCTGGGCAACTGAGTAGTCGTTGCGAATTTTCTCCTGAATG
>CBDTVC010000762.1:0-1556 GCA_965363925.1 uncultured bacterium
ACAGCAATGATTTGTGCAGCAATGAATTGTGTAGCATTGAATTGTACAGCAATGAGTTACCAAGTAATGACATCGAACCTCAAATTCTGCAAATCGCAACCGATGCAGTAATAATACTTCATTATCTTCAATCGATGACAGTTCCAGCCAAATAGTGGTGTTGCGGGGCACGAAAGATCCGTTGAGCATTAATCAACTACAAAAATTGCTTTCCGAATCGGTGAGCCGACAACAGCGTGGACCGGCGGATATCCTGTTGGATTTTCTGTCGAAAGCGGACCCGCCGTTGACTTATCTGGCGATCTGTCCGAACTCAGAAGCGGTGGCAGCCGCAGCACTTGCAGTTGCGGGGCGTTTGCAGTTTCCTTTGTTCTTTGCTGCGACTCTCAACCAGATTGATCGAACGGAAGGATACACGTCATGGACCCCGGCTGGTTTTACCCACTGGGTGAGTCGTCAGACATCCGAAATGTCGAATGCGCCAGCTGTGATTATTGGGTTGGATCACGGTGGACCGTGGAAGAAGGACGTCGACTATCTAAGAAAGATCAAGACCGACCGAGCGATCGAAGCAATTGAAGATTCGATTGAGGCCTGCTTGTTGGCAGGCTATCAACTCTTGCACATCGATGCAACGGAAGACCCATTTGTGCCAGGTCCAAGCGTTCCCCTGAAGACGATCGTCGAACGAACGGTTCACCTAATTCGGTTTGCAGAGAAGGTTCGAGAAACGCATAGGCTTGTAGCCGTATCGTACGAGGTCGGGACGGAAGAGGTATCGGGTGGATTGACGTCAATAGATCGGTTCAGACACTTTGTGGAAGCACTGCATATCGAGCTTACTCGTAGCGAATTGGAAAAGTGTTGGCCGTGTTTCTTCGTGGGCGACGTCGGTACCGACCTCTTCACAACTCGTTTTGACGCAAATCTGGCAAATTCGCTGGCCGAAATAATTCGGCCTTATGGGTCCTGGCTTAAGGGGCATTACACTGACTTTGTGGATCGGCCAAGTGAGTACCCTCGTGTCGGAATGGGCGGTGCTAATGTTGGACCTGAGTTTTCAGCCATCGAGTTTGACGCGGTGATGCGTCTGGCTACCGGCGACTGGAAGTCGGGCGTTGTTGGCAGTTCGGAATCCGTCCGTGGTGCAGGTGTTGAAATGGAAAAGGCACTCCGGCAGGCTGTAGTCGAAACGGATCGTTGGCGAAAATGGTTACGCGAAGGCGAAGAGGGGACTGATTTTGAGGCACTGAGTTCTGAGCGCCAGAAGTGGTTGCTAAGTACTGGAAGTCGGTATATCTGGGCCGAGGATAAAGTTGTTGCGGCGAGGGGGGAGTTGTACGAGAGTTTGGCCGGTGAGGTAGATGGGCCAACGTACGTCCAGCAAAGACTGGAGGAATCAATCGGGCGCTATGCCGATGCATTTGGCTTGATCGGCGTCAGTGCACGAATTAGTGAGTACTTGCAGAAGAGATTGGATTAGCGTGACGTAATCGAACAGGGGCGAATGCCCTACTTGATTGCCTTTGGTTTGCAACATCCGAGCCGAGTAGCTT
>CBDTVC010000763.1:0-1548 GCA_965363925.1 uncultured bacterium
TGGTTCAAAAAAGGCAGCTGTGTGCGAGCCAAGTGATCCGTCGACAAAGGCCTTCAGACCACCTATTCGTAACCAGTCGTCACCGCTCCCATTCGCAGAAACGATTGCCGCCAAATCTTCCCATCTGACCAACGGAAACGCTTCGTAGACGCGAACAGTCATGTCTCCACGTTCGTGAAGACGCTTGAGAGCGTCGAACGAACCAGATTCGCCAGCCATGTCGTGTACCGACGTAACGCCATTTGCATTCAGATACGCCATCCCAGCCTGGAGTGCATCATCTAAATGTTCGGGCGGATGGTCGGCCACGACGGCATCAACGAGTCCCATGGCGTTGTCCTTCAGTATTCCGGTCGGAATACCTCCCGACGCTCTAACCACTTCACCGCCAGAAACATCCGGCGTATCCGCGGACACGCCAGCCAAGTCGAGTGCTGCGCTGTTTGCCAGCGACATGTGTCCATCGAGCCGATTCACCCAGACAGGATTGTTGGGGGTAAGCGCATCGATCCATTCACGTGTGGGCAGGTCGCCACCCCAATTTTCGTGATCCCAATCACCGCCGGTAATCCATTCACCCGGCTCAAGCGACGCAGCGAACGATCCGATGCGCTCAGCAAATTCTGCCGGCGTCGCAGCGTCCCGCAATTGGACTGAGGCCAGGTGCAATCCGCCCGTGAGTAAGTGTACATGGGAGTCGATAAAACCAGGTGCAACGAGACCGCCCTTTGCATCGATGACCGTCGTACTGGCACGAATCCAGGGTGATATATCCGCGATCGTACCGACGGCAACGATGGCAGCATCTTGAATCGCAACCGCTTCGGCGCGAGGTTCCTCGTGATCACCTGTCCAGACGTAGGCGTTGCGGATAACAAGCGTTGCCGCTCGAGAATCTGGCGAAATGTTTTTCTCAGAAGAAGGCCCCTCGCACGATGCAAGTGAGATTAGAGCCACGGCTATGTAGTGGAACTGTAAGCGCATCTGGTTTTACTCGGTGTTCGTCATATTGGAAAACGGATTCAATCCATCACTACAAGGTCGGCGTATTCCGTAATCAGCATTTTGTAGAAAGCCCGCAGGGGCAACCCGACAACGTTATAATAATCGCCATTGATTGACTCAACGAACAGGGGTCCAAGCTTGTCCTGATATCCGTAAGCGCCTGCTTTATCCATTGGGGAACCGTCTCGAACGTACGCGTCGATTTCAATCTCTGTCATGCTTCCAAATTTTACGCGAGTTGTTTGTACATCGGAAAAAATTCTGCCTGAAGATTGATGGACGATTGCAAAGCCAGTAAAAACAACGTGTTCTCGTCCACTGTGAAGACGGAGGATCGATTTGGCCTCATCCGTTGACACAGGTTTGCCAACTATTTTATCATCGATAACCACGATTGTATCCGCGCCCAAAACAAGCGAGTCTGTATGCGAGGCAGCGACATCCTGAGCTTTTCGTTCCGCCAGCATGCGGACGAGTTCGTGCGGTTTGTAATCTCCGGAATGCGTCTCGTCTACGCTACTTGGAAGAACAGTAAATGTAAAT
>CBDTVC010000764.1:0-1543 GCA_965363925.1 uncultured bacterium
TAGGAACGGAATGTCCTGCTCGTGAATCCCTGGTCCTGTGTCAGCGACTGAAATCTGAATCTCGTTGCTTGCAGGATGGTCTTCCAGGTTCACCTTGATCGAACCACTCGTTGTAAACTTGACGGCATTCGAAAGCAGATTAAAGAGGACCTTCTCAAGCTTCTCGCCGTCGTAATATATTTCTGCTTCTTCGAACTCGGTATCGCAGCTGAGTTCAATGCCACGTTCGGAAGCAAACGCTGTAAACGAATAAACGATGCCCTCCGTAAACGTGACAATGTTGGCACATCGAACGCGCAAGTTCATCTTGCCTGATTCCAGTTTCGCAAGGTCGAGCAACTGGTTAATAAGCCGCAACAGTCGCCGCGAGTTGCGCAACATGATTTCCACCTGTGCCTGCATCGCGGGGCCAAGTTGACCGTACGTGCCGGTAAGCGCATTTTCGAGAGGCCCAATGGTAAGCGTCAGCGGCGTTCGAAACTCGTGCGATATGTTGTTAAAGAATCGGGTCTTAAAACGATCAAGCGCCTTCAGTGATTCTGCCTGAGCCTCTATCTTCTCTTTGGCGTTTACAAGGTCTCGCGTACGGTCGTGAACAATTCTCTCCAGCTCTCGCTGCCGTGCCTTCAACGAGCGGAACCGGAGCCAGTAGATAAATCCTGCAAACATCAACAAGACCAAACCCATCAAGACCCAGAAGCCATTCGTTTGGTAGAAGAATGGTTCAAGGTAGAATGAATACGACGCGCCTTCAACGTTCCATAAACCGTCGCTGTTCGCGGCCCGCACGCGGAACCTGTATTCACCCGGACGCATGTTCGTATAGGTAGCCGTCCGCACAGGACCGGCATTCGTCCAACCCTCATCATTCCCATCGAGCTTGTACTGGTACTGTACCTCGGCAGGATTAATAAAGGTTATCGCGGAGTAGTCAAATTCAACTTTTGAGGTGCCTTTTTGGAGGGTATCTGTGCGGGCTACCTCGTTGCCTTCCACTCGAATCCCTTCAATTACCACCGGCGGAATTGTCGTATTGGTAGGCATGCGGCGAGGATTCACCATCGCGACGCCTTCAACGGTGGCAAACCAGAACTGTCCCTCGCTGTCCTCCCAGCCCGCTGGTTGAACGCCGCCGTTAAATTCATGGCTGCGCAATCCGTCATTGACATCAAAGACAACACTCGTGATGGATTCGACCTTGCCGGAGTCGTATGCCTCTAGTTCGTCGATTGAGACACGAAAAAGCCCCTTGTTGCAACTGATCCAGAGATTGCGCTCGTCGTCTTCCAGAATGGTGTACACGACATCGTTAAAGAGGCCGTCCCGCGTGGAATACGTTGTGACTTCAGAACCGCTAATGCGACTCAAGCCGCCCTGATAGGTCCCTACCCAGATGTCGTCGTTCGGATCTTCGTAAAGTGCCGAAATTGTGTTTGATCCGAGACCGTCCGAAACATCGAATGTGGTTATGCCAAACGGCGAAATGCGGCGAACTCCACTATCGGCAGTCCCGATCCACAAATCACCAGACCTGGCTTCGAGG
>CBDTVC010000765.1:0-1542 GCA_965363925.1 uncultured bacterium
TTAGCGGAACGTCACGAAGCAGCGGAATGAGAAGTTGCGCCTGAACGCTGACGACGTCAGCCTGATACCGTTGAAACGCAGCTGATGAATGCCGCTCTTCTGAGTTCAGCAACTGATCGATGCGGTTCGATCTAAAAACACTGTTCCAGGAGTACCCCATGTAGTAGGGGTAGTCGCTACCGACAGAGCGCTGATTTGTTGAAGTCACAAAACCTGACGACGTCTTTGCATTGATGTAAGGCAACTGTTCAAACGGAACCCGACCAATCCAATCAGACTTTTGGAGACTGCCATCAAGAATTCCAGCTCCGGATCCGGAACCACGGATCGGAATATGGCCAGTTACGCGAAGCTCGACGTTTCCCCGTGCATCGGCATACAGAATATTTTGCGTTGGGGCGTCCCAGCTGCGCGTTGCCGTCGTGAAGGACTTACGATCTACGGAATGGTTCATCATCCAAAGTGCGCTCAGGATCCGGTTTTCTTCGTGACCAACCCACCGCGTGGCAACCGTCTTGCCGTCAACCATCGAGACCGGACCGTGATGCGTGTATCGGATCGTATCGACAACGGCGTCCTCGCCGCGAACCACAACCGTATCGACGTCGAAACGAAACGGCCGCCATTCGTTATTATACAAATACGATTCGCCTGAGGAATCCGTGGTCAATTCGTACCGATCAACAACATCGGCACCCGAGTTGGTGTAGGCCCACGCAAGCGAGTCGTTGAAGCCCTCTACGATAAGCGGTGCCCCGGGGATCGTGACGCCGTACAGACTCATCGTCGGCGTATGGATGCCAACCTCGTACCAGATCGACGGTAGTGACAGCGAGAGGTGCATATCACCGGCCAGCAACGGTTTCCCAGTCGTTGAACGACTACCGGAAACAGCCCAATTATTGGAGCCCTTTCCGTCGACAAAGCCGGGCCATTCGTCCGGTGGTGGAAATGTGTTAGCCACGCTGCTACGCCCATTGTCTCCTCCGGCGATATTTAAATCCTGCCCTGCTGTTGTTCGCGACGTTGGATCAAGCCGTTTCGAACCGGCCCCGACCGTGCCAATTGTTCCAAGCAAGTGGCGTTCGGTCAGACGATCTGACGGATTATTGTCCGGGACAATCGGTATAGAGTATTTTGGAGAGTCGGGGTAAAGGAATGCGAAATCCGCCAACAACCCCCTTTCCTGGAATCGATTCAACGTCCGATCTTCAGTTCGAAA
Organism: uncultured bacterium; assembly: GCA_965363925.1. Taxonomy (GTDB): domain Bacteria; phylum Bacteroidota; class Rhodothermia; order Rhodothermales; family JABDKH01; genus JAGQWL01. Next base: position 1,223 of record CBDTVC010000765.1, read on the forward strand.
CGAGAGGTCGTAGTTCATGTACTGCAGCACACGAAGAGCATCGATAGCATCGAACTCGTCTGGTTCGTAGCCCAAGAGGCGAAACTCCAGCGGAAGCTTATCTCTGGTGATCGAATTTATATGAGCGTTTACACCGGTTGCGTACCATTGTGCGAGGTCGCTTTCAATCGAATCCTCTGAGTCAATTCGTCGCATGTTTCGGATGGCGCCCAGTTCCATTCCCGTAGAGCGCAGGTACCGGTCTGTCGCGAGCGCCGACGGGCCGAGCACTTCTGCCAATCGACCGGCCGCGACGCGCGGCAGAAAGTCCAACTGGAACA
>CBDTVC010000766.1:0-1516 GCA_965363925.1 uncultured bacterium
AAGCGGATCTTGCGCCGATGTGGGTGACATGGGGACAGAAGCGATGGGCGGGTACGGCGCGGGTGTTTGAGGACTACGGGACGCGTGCATTGCCGGCGGTGCTTGCGCTCGGAGATGCACTCACGTTTCAGTCTGCCATTTCGGCCGAAGACCGGCATCGGCATCACCTCGGTTTGTGGAACGCCATGCAGGAAATGGCTGACCGCGACGCCAATCTTGCGTTTAAGTCTCCGCGAGACTGGAGTGTTGGTGGTGCCCTGTATTCTATTGAAACGAAGGGCAAGAACAGCGGCGAGGTGGCGACGAAGCTTTACGAAGAATCAGGCATCGTTGTGAGGCCGTTTGCTGCTGGAGGTGTACATACGGTCCGCATTTCGCCAAATCTGGCGAACGGTGTTGATGAACTTGAGAAGATTGTTGGGGCGATCGGGGCGATGTAGGTGTGATCGTCCGACGAAACGCGCTCTTGTTTGCGATCGCAGAGGCAGCGTCTTCTTCAACCCAAAAACTACTCAACCCGCCCAAGTTCCAGTTTCTCGTAGAGCACATCAAACGTGTCGATTACAAGTGCTGCGCCGGCTTCCGTTAGCTGTTCAGCCGCAAAAGACGTAGTCAACCCGACCGCATAACACCCCGCCCCGCTTGCTGAACGGATACCGTTAAACGAATCCTCAACAACCAGGCATTCCGACGGCTCCAAACTCAATCGACTTGCAGCTAGTTGATACGGTTCGGGATCGGGTTTAGTGCGCGTGACATCGTCAGCCGTCACAACAGCATCGAAGAAAGGAGCGAGACCAAAGTGTGCAAACGCTCGACCTTGATTAAGAGCGATCGAAGAGGTTGCCAGGGCTAATCGCAGGTCGCTGGCAAATGCCGAACGTACAAACTGCAGCGAACCCGGTACCGACTGCATCTGATTCGCAATCGACCCATAAATCGCGTGCTTGTCGCGCAATAGATCTTCGATGTTCAGCGGTTGTCCGCCAAGCTTTCCGACCGCTTCCGTAAAAATGTCCTGATCGGTACGCCCAACGTAGGCAGCCTCCCCACCGTCAGGAAGCTGTAAACCGTGCCGCGCGAATACGATCTCGGTGGCTTGCAGGTGAAGCGCTTCGGTGTCCACGATAACGCCATCGAGGTCTAGAATAATACCGCGGATGGATTGCATCGTGAATTAATTCTGGGTTAACGGTCGAACGAGCCTGCACGAATTTATCCGATCAATTTCGGGCGTTTTCAGTCGCGGTGCCATTGCTTCTGGATATATTGCTTCCGAACAAATGCACCAGCATTAACTGATTGAGCCTCTCAATTGTTGTCGCGCCTTCAAACTTTTCGTTCATGGCAGAGATGACTTCCGGGTGGTTGTCGATCAGGTCGCCATAATAATCGGTCAATACCGGGAATTCGGCGGCGTACTCAGCGAGGACGTCTTCGTCCCGAGTGCCGTTTGCGAGCACGGCGGCACTTTCCTGTACAAAAACCAGCAACTCATCTTTTAACTCTTCGACGT
>CBDTVC010000767.1:0-1506 GCA_965363925.1 uncultured bacterium
TCGGATGGTCGAGATTATGCGATCCTGCAATTTAAACGCTTCACGTCACGTAGAATGGTCTATCGAAGACCTATCAGAATAAAACCACGGGTGAAGCTTGAGATGGCGACAGACATTGCGCCATGGTAATAAACTGCTACTGCTGAGCCCAGTTGGATGAGAACTGTTCGGACGACACAAAATATCGACCCACGATCAAACGCAGGCGATGGGATGCCTCCGGGTGTCGAACATTCGGCTTTTTTGGTTTGCTGGCCGGATTGTGTCGGTCGCTTCCGTCTTTAACGCAACAACGGATTGATAGCTGCTCACCGCTGGTTTACATCTCTGATTGCGGATTGTCCAAGACGTTTCCACGTTCGTCAAAAGGGCTTCTTATCAAAGGTCCGTGATTCAAAACATGAAGGTACGTCATTGTAGTTCGGACGCTTGAATGTCCGAGGAGTTCTTGTACGCGTCGGATATCAGTTCCCGATTCCAGTAAATGGGTTGCGAAGGAATGTCGAAGGCACTTTGGCGTTGCCGGTTTTGCGATGCCAGATGCCCTGACCGCGCTCCGGAACTCCCGTTGAATCGACGACGATGAAATGTGAGTCCGAGTGCAGTTTTGCAACGATTGGTCGTAAGTGAGTCGCTTAGAAGGAAACAGAAATTGCCATTCGAATTTGCGGCCGGCGTGACGATGTTCTCGCGACAAAGCACTTGGAAGAACTACGCGACCGTATCCGGATTTGAGATCGGATGAGTGCACGCGTTTGACTCGCCGGGTCTGATCCAAAAGATCGCCGATAGCGAGTGTCGGCATGATCGTAGCGCGATCGTCTCCCCGTGCATTTTTCCGAACAGTGATTATTCTATTCTCGAAATCCAGGTCATTCATCCTGATTGCGACACACTCGAATAACCGGAGGCCTGAACCATAGAGGATGGCGCAGGCTAGGCGAGAAGGATGAGGCAGACGGTTGAGGATTTGGAAGACTTCCGATTGGGACAGGACAAGCGGTAGTTTCGTTGACCGTTTTGCGACAATGATTTCGCCGAGGTTTCCTAAAGGGGAATGGAGGACGTCTCGGAAGAGAAAAGTGAGCGCGTTTTTGGCCTGATCTTGGGTGGCCGCAGCGACATTGAGTTGGGATGCAAGGTGGGTGAGGAATTTGTTAACGTGTGACTCGTTGAGTTCCGCTGGATGGGTGAGGTTGTGGAATTTTATGAATCGTCTGATCCAGTTCCAGTAGACTTTTGCGGTGCTGTTTGCGAGTTGTCTGTTGAGGCAAGCACGTTTCACTTGTTGGTAGAGACTCACGACAGGGTTGGGTTCGTCCGACGGCACATATTGCTCCACACGATAATGTCAATATTCGCCCGGTGTATATTGCGTTTCCGCCAGCACAGAAACACCGCAGGGTTTGCTTACACGATTGCTTGCGCGATTGTATGTGTGGAATTTACTTATCGGGTGGAAGGTTAAGCTTAGGTTAGCCGGCTTGAAAGAGACTGAGCGGTCAC